>JBDSAK010000223.1:0-4985 GCA_039922195.1 Mycobacteriales bacterium | reverse complement strand
AACTATCACCGTGCGCAGTCCTTGGCGCATGGTGACGATGTCGGCGTCTTTGCCGAGCACCGCATCGCGGAAGGCTTCGTGTTCGACGCGCAGCGGCTCCGGTTTCGCGATGGCGAAGCGGATCATGTCGCCCTCGCTGACGCCGCGGAACTTCGCCACATCGTCCCATTCGGTCAGCACCGAGCCGTTCGCGAAGAACGTCAGATCGGCCGTCAGCGTGTCGGCGACGTAGGCGCCGCGTTCGCCGGTGATGACGGTGACCCGCTCTTTCATCGGCGAGAGCCAGTTGACCATGTGGTTGGTCACCGTACCGTCCTCGAGTCGACCCACGAAGGACACCAGGTCCTCGTGCTCGCGCCCGCTTCGGTGGGCCATACCAGCCGAGACGCGGACGAATGGCTGCTGCGTCACCCAGGCCGTGAGGTCGATGTCGTGGGTGGCCAGGTCTTTGACCACACCGACGTCGGAGATCCGGGCGGGGAACGGCCCTTGGCGACGAGTCGCCACCTGGAACACCTCCCCGAGATCGCCGGCCTCCAGCCGGCGGCGCGCTTCCTGCAGCGCGGGGTTGTAACGCTCGATATGGCCGACGGCACCGACCAGGCCGGCTTGCTCGAACGCGTCCGCCATCGCCGTTGCGCTCGCGGCGTCCGAGGCCAGCGGCTTCTCGACCAACGCGTGGATCCCGGCACCGGCAAGGGCAAGCGCGAGATCCATGTGCAGCACAGTCGGCGCGGCGATCACGCAATAGTCCAGGCCGTGCGCGATTGCCTGGTCGAGCGAGTCGAAGACCGGAGCGCTGCCCGCGACGCCGTGCGCGTCACCCAGCGGGTCGACGACCGCTGCGAGCTCGACGCCCGGCAGCGATCCCAGGACCCGCGCGTGATGGCGGCCCATCATGCCGAGCCCGATCAGGCCGGCGCGCAGATCGGCCATCAGGCGCCGGCACCCGCGACGTCGTTCACAGCCTCGACGATGCGGGCCAGATCGTCGCTGCTCAGCGCCGGGTGTACGGGAAGGGACAGCACCTGAGCGGCGGCGAGTTCGGTCTGCGGTAGGTCAAGGGTCAACCCAAACGACGGCAGTCTGTGGACTGGCGTCGGGTAATAGACACCGCAGCCGACGCCTCGATCTCCGAGCGCCGCGGCGAACGCGTCCCGGTCGGCGTCGACGACCCGCACGGTGTACTGGTGGTAGACGTGTACGGCGCCCTCGGCCACTGCGGGCGTGACGACACCGCGCAGGTTGGCGTCGAAGAATCGGGCGTTGTCCTGCCGCGCCGACGTCCAGCCGTCGAGCTTGCCGAGCTGGACCCGGCCGATCGCGGCATGCAGGTCGGTCATCCGCGTGTTGAATCCGACGACCTCGTTCTCGTAGCGGCGCTCCATGCCCTGGTTGCGCAGCAGCCGCAACATCCGCGCCGTCCCGGCGTCGGCCGTGGTGACCATGCCGCCCTCGCCGGACGTCATATTCTTGGTCGGGTAGAACGAGAAGCACGCCGCGTCGCCGAATGCGCCGACCGGCTTGCCGTCGAAGCTCGCCGCAACGGCCTGCGCGGCGTCTTCGATCACCAGGAGGTCGTGCCGCGCGGCAAGTTCGGCGACCGCCGTCATGTCCGCGGGATGACCGTACAAGTGCACCGGCATGATCGCCCTGGTCCGCGGTGTCACCGCCGCCGCGGCCGCGGCTATGTCCATGCAGAACGTCGCCGGATCGATGTCCACGAAGACAGGCACACCGCCGGCGAGCGCGACGCTGTTTGCCGATGCGGCGAAGGTGAACGAGGGCACAAGTACTTCGTCGCCGCGTTCGAGTCCCACTGCGATGAGTGCCAGGTGCAATGCGCTGGTGCCCGAGTTGACCGCGACACAGTGCGCGCCGTTGACGAGCTTGGCGAACTCCTCTTCGAAACCGGCAACCTCCGGTCCCTGCGCGAGCATGCCGGAACGCATGACGCGATCGACCGCCGCGCGCTCGTCGTCGCCGATCAACGGCTTCGCCGCGGGTATGAACGCTCGCTCGGTCACGATGTGCCTTCCACCAGGGTGTCGGTATCAATCTGCTCGTACGTCTGACCAGTTGCGGGGCAGGTGAAGGAGGTGGGCGACCCGACGACCGGCTCGAGCGGTACGCCGGCCCGGCCGACCCAGCGCAACCGGCGCGCCGGCACGCCGGCGACGAGAGCAAAGTCGGGTACGTCGGCGACCACCACCGATCCGGCCGCGACGAGCGCCCAACGGCCAATGGTCACCGGGGCAACGCACACGGCACGCGCGCCGATGGAGGCGCCGTCGCGGATCGTGACGCCGATGGGCTGCCAGTCGCTCGCGCTCTTCACCGTGAGATCGGCGTTCGCCGCGCGGGGGTAGAGGTCATTGGTCAGCACCGCTCCGGGGCCGATGAAGACGCCCGTGCCGAGCACCGCAGGCTCGTAGACCAGGCCGTAGTTCTGCACCTTGCAGGCATCGCCGAGGGTGACCCCCGGGCCGATGTAGGCGCCGCGGCCGATCACGCAGTCCCGGCCGAGGGTCGCGTTCTCGCGCACCTGCGCGTAGTGCCACACCGACGTGCCTTCACCGATCGCGGCCCGCTCGTCGACGTCTGCGGTCGGATGGAGTCGCGTGGGCACGAAAGGGCCGTTTCAGTAGGGGAAGGGGGTTGACCGCGGCGCTCAGATTAGCACTCAAGCGGTCGCGGGAGCCTCGGCCACCCGCTCGCCCACGAGGCCGGCGACGTAGGCGGCGTACGTCGCCCTGATGCCGTTCGCGAGATCGATCTGCGGTCTCCAGCCGAGTGCGGAGAGCCTGGTGACGTCCAGCAACTTACGCGGCGTACCGTCGGGCTTGGTGTGGTCCCACACGAGCCGGCCGTCGAAACCTACGGTCTGCGCGATCAATTCGGCGAGTTCGCGGATCGTGACGTCGGATCCCACTCCGACGTTGATCGGCGCCTCGTCGTCGTACTCGTCGAGCAGGAAGACGGCGGCTCGGGCGAGGTCGTCGACGTGCAGGAACTCACGCCGCGGCGACCCGGTCCCCCAGAGCACGACCTCGTCGCGGCCGTCTCGCTTGGCCTCGTGGAAACGGCGGATCAACGCTGGCAGCACGTGCGACTTCTCCAGGTCGTAGGTGTCGCCAGGCCCGTAGAGGTTGGTCGGCATCGCCGAGATGAACGCCTTGCCGTGCTGTTGGCGCAGCGCCTGCACCTGGGCGATACCGGCGATCTTGGCGACGGCGTACGCAGCATTGGTCGGTTCGAGCGGCCCCGTGAGTAGGGCGTCCTCCGGGATGGGCTGGGGCGCGAACTTCGGATAGATGCAGGACGACCCCAGGAAGAGCAGCCGGTCGACGCCATGCTCGGCCGCGGCGTCGAGGACGTTGACCTGGATCCGCAGGTTGTCCGAGATGAACTCCGCGGGGTAGGTCGAGTTGGCCATGATCCCGCCGACCTTGGCGGCCGCCAGGACGACGTACGCCGGCCGCTCCTGGGCAAAGAAGTCGAATACGGCGCCGCGGTCGCGCAGATCGAGCTCGCGCGAGCGCCGGCCGACCAGGTCGGTGAAGCCCGCACGCTCGAGTTCGCGCCGGATCGCTCCACCCGCGAGGCCGTGGTGCCCGGCGACGTAGCACCGCGCGCTCCGGTCGAGCGGAGTGCTGAGCGAGGGCGTGTTCATCCCCCGAACCCTACGTGATGTCGGCCGGAGCCGAGCGTGCGGACCAGCCCCGGTGGTCGCCGTTGGGGTAGCCTGCTGCGTCCGCCCAGAACCTCTCGGAGACCCACACCTGTGAAGATCACGGTCGTCGCGCTCGGCAAGATCGGCCTTCCACTGGCCGTTCAATTCGCGACAAAGGGCCACGAGGTCATCGGCGCCGACGTCAACCACTCGTTCGTCGACCTGGTCAATCGCGGCGTCGAACCGTTCCCGGGTGAGCACCGGCTCGCCGAGCTGCTCGCCGAGGTCGTGGGCGACGGACGGCTGCGGGCGACGACCGACACCGCGGCCGCGGTCGCCGAGAGCGAAGCGGTCGTCGTCGTCGTGCCGTTGTTCGTCGACGCCGAGAGCAACCCCGACTTCGGCTGGATGGACAGCGCGACCGCTGACATCGCCAAGGGCCTTCGCCCGGGCACGCTCGTCTCCTACGAGACGACGCTTCCAGTCGGCACCACGCGCACCCGTTTCGGTCCGCTGCTGGAGTCGCTGTCGGGGTTGACCATCGGCACCGACTTCGACCTGGTCTTCTCGCCCGAGCGGGTCCTGACCGGCCGGGTCTTCCAGGACCTGCGCCGGTACCCCAAGCTGGTCGGTGGCGTGGACGCCTCCAGCGCGAAGCGCGGCGTCGCGTTCTACGAGGCGGTTCTCGACTTCGACGAACGACCGGATCTCGATCGCCCCAACGGGGTCTGGGATCTCGGATCCGCAGAGGCCGCCGAACTCGCCAAGCTCGCCGAGACGACGTACCGCGATGTCAACATCGCGCTGGCCAACCAGTTCGCGGTCTTCGCCGGTGCCCACGGCATCGACGTGCACCAGGTCATCGAAGCCAGCAACTCGCAGCCGTACAGCCACCTGCACTCGCCCGGCATCGCGGTCGGCGGGCACTGCATCCCGGTCTATCCGCGCTTCTACCTGTGGAACGACCCCGCCGCGACGGTCGTGTCCGCGGCCCGCGCAGCCAACGCCGGCATGCCCGAGTACGCCGTGTCGCAGCTCGAGCGGCTCGTCGGACCGCTCACCGGGCTGCGCGTCGCCGTGCTCGGGGCCAGCTACCGCGCCGGTGTCAAGGAAACCGCCTTCTCCGGCGTGTTTCCGACGGTCGCGGCGCTGGAGGCTCGCGGCGCGATCGCGTTGGTGCACGACCCGCTCTACGACGACGACGAGCTGACCGCACTCGGGTTCGGGCCGTTCCACATCGGCGACGAGGCCGACGGGGTCGTCGTGCAGACGAACCACGCTGAGTACGCCGCACTCGGACACGGCGATGTGC
>JBDSAK010000222.1:0-6512 GCA_039922195.1 Mycobacteriales bacterium | reverse complement strand
CACCCGTGCCTCGTGCGGCCACGGCGGTGACGGTGGTGTCGAGCCGGACATCGAAGCGGCGCTGGGCCAGCTCGGTGAACCGGGTGGAGAGGGCCTCGTCCTCGGCGAGGAGCAGCCGGGGACCGCGCTGCACGATGGTGACCTCGGCGCCGAAGGCGCCGAAGACGTGCCCGAGTTCCGCGGCGATGTAGCCGCCCCCGATCACGATCAGCGAGGAAGGCATCTCGGTGATGCGCATGATGGTGTCCGAGGTGTGGAATCCCACCTCGGCCAGGCCGGGGATCGGTGGGATGACCGGGCGAGACCCGGTGGCCACCACGATGCGGTCCGCGCTCAGGTGCTGGTCGCCGACCTGCAGGACGTGCGGACCCACGAACCGGGCGGGTTCGGTATAGACGTCGATCCCGTGCTCACGTCGATACGCCACCGCGCGGTCATGGAGGGGGTCGATGCGCTCGAAGATGCGGGCCCGGACGGCGGGCCAGTCGACCCGGTCGAGGGTGGCGTGTACCCCGAGTCGGTGCCCCTGGCCGACGGCGTGTGCCGCGTCGGCGGTGACCACCAACATCTTGGACGGGATGCAGCCGCGATTCAGACAGGTACCGCCGAAGCGGTCTTGCTCGATGATCGCCGCGCGGAGGTGAGCGAGTTCGCCGCCAAGGAGCATGTTGCCGCTGCCCGCCCCGATCACGATCAGGTCGTAGTGCTGTACCTCGTCGGTGGCGGCCATGTCGATCACTCCTCGAGACGGGGTTGGGTGTTGTCGGGGCACTGCTTTCGGGCTTACCTTGCGCCGTGGCGGTTGGCCCGAGTTCCTCTGGAGCGTCGGTAACGGTGATGTGAGCATCGGGCTGCGCCCCCGTCTTGAGTGTGGCAGTCGGCGCGTCCGGTCTCGGCTGCGACATGTCGTGCGGGGAGGCTTTGAGCGAGGGAAGGTGGAGGTGGCCGACGACGCGGCGGAACTGGCTGGATGCCTCGACGGTCCCGGCGGCGCTCCAGCACAGCCCCGTCCGTCGCTCGCGCCACCGTGTTGACGTCGCGGGAAGGATCGCGGTCAGTCGAGACCATCGATTCGATCGTACTGGTTGACCGCGGTGTCCGGGCCAGAGGTGGGCGGCAGATCGAGGCGGAGCACGTCAGGGTCTCGGCCGCGCCAGAGCTGAACTCCACGAGCCGCCGTGTCCCCGGCCACCGTGTGTGCTGCGGCATTTCGCCGCTGTCACCGACGTCTGGCCCTCGCTCCCGACGAGGTTGTCCGATCTGTAAGGTCTTCTGGCCACGATCCGTGCGACGGTGGTGCCGTGGCTGGCCGCGAACGGATCATTGAGGTGGCAACGCGCAAAGCCTTGAGCGGTGCGGTCGCTGGCCTGGTCGCGGGTGCGCTCGTCAGCGCCCTCATGCAGTTCCAGGGAATGTTCGGCGACAACGGTAGTGCCGCGGCGTCGTGGGCAGTGCTCCTCGGGTCGGCGACGGCTATCGGAGGGGTGATCGGCGTGATCACCGACCACCGGTCGCACGAGCTCGCGGCGGCGGTGTCCGGCGGAGCGCTGGTGGGCCTGCTCGGCTGGATAGTCATCGCCCTCACCCTCAACCCAATGCTGCACGGAACACCACCTACCTGGACGGTGGCCGCGGCGGCGACCGTCTATCGGACGTTGATCGGCGCGGTGCTGCACGGGGCGCTGACCGGAGGCGCCTTGCACGGGCTGTGGTCGGTGCGGCGGCCACGATCCGGCTCCGGCGCGGCGCCTGTCGCACCCCTGACCCGGGTGGTCATCGTCGGTGGCGGGTTCGCTGGAGTGAGCGCGGCCCAGCGGTTCGAACGGCTCGTCCTGCGCGGAGTCAGCATTGACGTGACGGTGATCAGCGACTCCAACTTCCTCCTCTTCACCCCGATGCTGGCCGAGGTCGCGTCTAGTGCGTTGGAGCCCGCGCACATCAGCGCGCCGGTGCGCTCGGCCGTGGCGCACACCCGCTTCCGACATGGCGCCGTCGACGACATCGACACGACGGGCCGCGCCGTGCTGATGAGCGGTGATCGGGTGCCCTACGACCATCTCGTGATCGCCGTCGGCTCGGTGCCCTCGTTCCTCGACCTGCCCGGCGTCGAGGAGAACTCGTTCACCATGAAGGACCTCGCCGACGCGACCCGGTTGCGCGATCACGTGATCGCGTTGCTTGAGCGCTGCGACCAGCTCACCGACCCGAAGGAGCGGGAACGCTTGCTGACCTTCGTGGTCGCGGGCGGCGGGTTCGCGGGCGCAGAGACGGTGGCCGAGCTGTTCGACCTCGTGCACGGCGTGCTGCACCTCTATCCGGGGATCACCGCCGACGAGCCTCGGTTCGTGCTGGTGCACTCCCGGGACCGGATCCTGCCCGAGCTGTCCCCGCAGCTCGGCGCCTACGCCTTGGAGCGGCTGCGGGCCCGCGGGATCGGGTTCCGGCTCGGCATCCGCGTTTCCGAGGCGTCGAGCGACGCCGTCGTGCTCAGTGACGGCGCACGGATCTCCACCGCCACGTTCGTGTGGACCGCGGGCACCCGACCCAGCCCGTTCGTGGCCCGCATCGCCGGGGAACACGCCCGCAACGGCGCACTGGTCACCGATGCGACGTTCCGTGTCACCGGGTTGGATCGGGTGTGGGCCGTCGGGGACTGTGCGCGGATACCCGACCTCGACCAAGGCGGCGCACCCTTCCCGCCGACCGCGCAGCACGCGCTGCGTCAGGGCAGAGCCCTGGCCGACAACATCGCCGCGGTCATCTCAGGGCGGCCCCCTGTCGCCTTCCGCTTCCGGACGATCGGGGTGCTGGTCGCGCTCGGGCACCGCACCGCCGCCGCCGAGATCCGCGGGCATCGTTTCTCCGGGCTTGCCGCCTGGTTGCTGTGGCGCGGGATCTACCTGGCCAAGCTGCCCGGCACCGAGAAGCGGGTGCGGGTGCTGCTGGACTGGTTGCTGGACCTGGTGTTCCCCCGCGACGTCGTGGTCACCACCAAGTCCCGTGCCGGCGCGTCCACCGTGCCGGAGCCGAGCACCAACGGAGGACACCGATGACCGTGACCGTGACCGCGGTGTCGTTCCGGAGCAGCACGGTCGGACGCGGCGCTGCGGCAGGGGCCGTGGGCGGCCTGGCGGGCGGCCTGGTTTTCGGAGCTTCGATGGCCGCGGCAGGCACCTTGCCAACGGTTGCGTCGATCCTGCGCACCGACTCGCCCTGGGTCGGTTTCACCTTGCACCTGGTGTTCGCCGTCATCATCGGCGCCGCATTCGGTCTTTTGGTCGCCCATCAGCACGTCCAGGCAGGCGAGACCGTGATGTGGGGGCTGGTCTACGGGATGTTCTGGTGGTTCCTCGGACCCCTGACGCTCCTCCCGCTGCTCGCCGGACTACCGGTGGCCTGGGATCTGGTCGACGCCCGGGCCGTGCTGCCGAGCCTGTTCGGACACCTGCTCTTCGGGTGCGTGACCGCCGTCGTGTTCGTCATCGTGCGACGTGACCGATTGCGGATGCGTCCGCGGGCGGCGACCGGTCTCCGAGGCGTGCTCGCGGGCGTCGCGGTGTCGGCGGTGCTGTACCTGGGACTGGACGTGATGGCAGGCGCGGCGCTCGGATGGCTGTTCCTCGTGGGCACGATCGCTGGGCTGGGCTATCCACTGCTGTTCGGAGCGGCGCGGGAGCGGGCCGGTCCGGCACTGATTCGGGGCACTGCGTACGGGTACCTGTGCTGGATCGCCGCGGCTCTTACCGTGGTGCCGCTGCTGCGCACCGGGACGTTGGACTGGTCGACCGGCGCCGTCACGGCGGCCGTCGCCCAGTTGCCTCCCTACCTCCTGCTTGGTGCCGGTACCGCGCTGGTCTTCGGCGTGCTCGGCGGGCTGCGTGGCTGGCTGTTCGGCGACGATGTCAGGGCCCGGCGTGTCGAGTCGCCAGGCGGTCGGGGCTTGCGCGCTACCGGCTACGGCGCCTTGGCCGGCGTGGTCGGCGGGCTCGTGTTCACCGTGGTCATGGTGCTGGTCAAAGAGCTGCCGGTCGTCGCGAGCCTGGTCGGCGCCCGCTCGCCCTTCGTCGGCCTGATCGTGCACCTGGTGATCGCCCAGCTGATCGGCGTGTCCTACGCGGTGCTGTTCCGGCGCCGCAGCTTCGACCTGACCTCCGGCATCGGCTGGGGCGTGTCGTACGGGTTCCTCTGGTGGGTACTCGGGGATCTGACGTTGTTGCCCGCCCTCACTGGCACACCGCCGCATTGGAGCGCTGCCGGCATCGCCGCCGGCTTCCCGTCCCTCGTCGGCCACCTCGGCTACGGCGCCGCGCTAGGCGCCGTCTACTACCGGCTGGAGGCACGCACCAATCCGTGGTGGTTCCTGCGCAGCACCGCCGAGGCCGAGCGGGTCGCCGCACAGCACGACCAGACACTCGGATCCGCGCCCGCCCTGTGGGCACTGATCGTCATGCTCGCCCTGACCGTTCCCGTACTGGTCAGCCCGTGACGCGACAGAAGATCCGGGATCACCGTGGACGACGAGTCGGGCGGGGGGATGGTCGATGAGCAATGTTCCGGTCGCGCAGCATGCCCTGCTGTCGGATTGCGGCGCTGCGGCGTTGGTGACTGCGGCGGGGTCGGTGGACTGGTTGTGCCTGCCCCGGTTCGACAGTCCGCCGCTGTTAGGGCGGTTGCTCGATGACGAGGCTGGCCACTTTCTCATCGCCCCCGTGGGTGCCGACGCCCCCGACAGCCCGTGGACGGCGCGCTGGCGATATCGGCTGCCCGGCCTGGTGCTGGAGACGACCTGGTCGGGGCCAACCGGCGAACTGGTGGTGGTCGACGCGATGGCGTTGGGTCCCCGCGAACGGGGCCACCAACTGGGTCACGCCGCCCCTGGGGTGTTGCTGCGGCAAGTGCGCTGCACGCGCGGGTCGGTGCCGGTGCGGGTGGAGTTCGTGCCGCGCCCCGAGTTTGGGCTGGTGCATCCGCGCCTGGTCGCCGGTCCGGGTGCGGTGATCGGGCACGGTGGGGCGAGCATCGTGGTGCTGAGCAGTAGCGCGGACCTGGACCTCGATCCGGCTACGGCGAGGGCCTACCTCAGCGAGGACGTGTCGGAAGGTCAGGAGTGGGCGTTCGCGGTGCAGCAATGCGATGCGTGGGGCCCGCCGCCGTCGCCGTGGACCGGCCGGCAGATCCGGCGCCGACTCACGAGCACCGAGGTGACCTGGCGGAGTTGGTCGCGGTTGCATCAACGCTATGACGGGCCATGGAGGGACTTGGTGCACCACAGTGGGGTGGTGCTGCGGGGCTTGACCTACGTTCGCAGCGGCGCGGTGATCGCCGCACCCACGACCAGCCTGCCAGAGGGGATCGGCAGCGGCCGCACCTGGGACTATCGATTCACCTGGGTGCGGGATGCGTCGATGACGATGCAGGGCCTGTTCATCGCGGCCTGCCCGCACGAGGCGGGCAGGTTCTTCGCCTTCCTGGCCCGGGCGGCGGCGACCCAGCTCGACCGCGGGGAGGATCTGCAGATCATGTTCGGGATCGGGGGCGAGCGGGACCTGTCTGAGCGAGAGATCGGGCATCTCTCGGGCTGGTGCGGCTCCGGACCGGTGCGGGCGGGGAACGGGGCTTGGGCGCAGCGTCAGCTCGATGTGTACGGGTCATTGCTCGACGCTGCCTTCACGCTGCGGGCCCAACTGGGTGAGCTCGACGAGCCGACCCGGGCTTTCCTCGTCGCTGCGGTCGACGCAGCCGCAGCCCGTTGGGGCGATGACGACCAGGGCATCTGGGAGATCCGCGGCCAGGGCCGGGCCTACCTGCACAGCAAGCTGATGTGCTGGGTGGCTCTGGACCGCGGCCTGGCCATGGTCGAGCAGCTCCGGCCCGAGAAGGACCGGGCCGCGGCGTGGACGGCGGCGCGTGCGGAGGTGCGCCAGTCCATCCTCGAGCACGGCTGGAACAAGCGCGTGGGTGCCTACACCCAGTTCTACGGGTCCGATGCGCTGGACGCTGCGACGTTGCTGATGGCCATCGTCGGGTTCCTGCCTGCCGATGACGAGCGGCTGCTGGCCACCATCGACGCCATCGAGGCGGGCTTGGCCGACGAGCGCGGGTTGCTCTACCGCTACCGCGGCGGTGATGGCTTCGACCAGCCCGAAGGCACGTTCCTGCTCTGCACGTTCTGGCTGGCGCACGCGCTGGCCCTGACCGGTCAGGTGACGCGGGCCCGGGACACCCTGGACCGGGCAGCCGGTTTCGCCACCGAGCTGGGGCTGTTCGCCGAGCAGGTAGACCCCGCCACCGGACATCTGTTGGGCAACTTTCCGCAGGCCTTCAGCCACCTTGGCCTGATCAACGCCGCGCAAGCCCTCGCCGAGGCCGAACGCCCGACGGTCTCGCCGCCGTCGTAGCGGGCCGACGGCAGCGTGCACGACTCGCATGGGAACCCGGCGTCGTCGGCGTCAGCTCGAGCGCGGCAGACGGCGAACCAGCGTCTGACATGGTCGATCGCGTCGCCATGCGAG
>JBDSAK010000221.1:0-3228 GCA_039922195.1 Mycobacteriales bacterium | reverse complement strand
TGCGCGGTGGGACGAGGCGGAGTGGGAGCGCGACCCTGGCCGGGGCGGTCGAAGTCGCCAGGCGGCTGCAGAGGTGGCCGCGGCGCGTCGCTGGTGACGACGCGGTCGCCGAACTGAACCACGGTGGGTGCGTCCTGGGCGCCGGCGATCGCCCGGGTGACGGGGGGCCGCTGGACGGCGGGGCCGGCGAGCGCGGCGCCCGGCGATGCCATCGCGGCGGTGACCGCGATGCCCAGCGCAGCCTCCACGATCCGGCGTACGGCGGCCGGTGCGATCCGACCGGCCATGGCGCCGCCGGTCCGCCCGGCGAGGCCAGGCAGGCAGGCCGAGGCGCTGAGCGCAGCACCCAGCACGAGCCACAGCAGCACGACCCAGGCGGCGGCCGCGGCCAGTGCCGCGAACTGCGCGTCGGGGGTGACCGGTGAGCCGTCCACGCGCTGCGTCACCGTGGCCGTCGAGGGACCAGCCCAGACGAGGATGCCGGCGGCCGCGAGCAGTGACGTGGCGAGCCCGGCCCGGCGGGCGCCGGCTGACCGCTGCTTCATCGCGTATCCCTTCGTTTACTTACGTTTGCCTTTGTACATAGCAATCAACCTACTGTCAACAACGTTGATGTGCGGATGTGTGCATGCGTTAGGGTCGGTTGGTCGTGCGAAGGAGTCCGCCATGCGATGGGAAGCCCTGTTCTCGGATCTCGAAGCCGAGTTCGCCGCCGCCGAGGCCGTCGAGGCGGACGCCGAGCTTCGCGACCGGGTACGCCGGGAGACGGCCCTGCTCCGCCTGGCCGATCGGCTGGCGCCCGCCCGGGGCAGCGACCTCGCCGTGCACGTGGCGGCCGACGTGATCCGCGGCAGCCTGACCGACGCCGGGGTCGACTGGCTGCTGCTTGCGGAGAGCCCCGCCCGAGATGCGCTGATCCCGGTGCGCGCGGTCGCGAGCGTGACCGGCCTCGGGCGGATGTCCGCGACGCCGGGATTCGAGGGACGAGTCGGCACGAAGCTCACCCTCGCCTACGCGTTGCGCGGAATCGCCCGCGACCGAACAGGGGTTGCGGTCGTGTTGATGGACGGGACGACGTGCTCCGGGACGATCGATCGGGTGGGCGCCGATTTCATCGAAATCGCAGAGCATCCGGCGTCGGAGCCGCGCCGGGCAGCATCGGTTTCGGGCGTCCGGACCGTGCCGCAGTCGGCGATCGTCGTGGTCAGGTCGGTCTAGCGCACGCTGCGGTCGAGGGCAGCGCGCGGGGACGGGCTAGTCGTCGTCGCGCGCGCCGAGCGGGTGGGTGGCGACGAAGGCGCGGGTCTCGCTGTAGCAGCGCTGGATGTAGTTTTCGAGCTCGGTCCGCTCCACGCGCCACTGGCCGCGTCCACCGATCTTGATAGCCGGCAGCTCGCCGGACCGCACGAGCGCATAGGTCTGGGCCGCGGAGATGTTGAGCACCTCGGCGACGTCGGACAACTGGAGGAAGCGTGCGGTCAACGCGGGCGGCCTCTCACCTGGTGGCGAACAACCTGGCTGTCATTATCGGTACTCCGGAGCGGCGCCGGTGCACGTTGTGCACAGCTGCGTCCATCTGCCAGACGCGCCGCGACGCCGTGCCGTACCTTCGTCCTCCACGGGGTGTTGATTCGTAGGGGGATCTCTGTGCTTGACGTTGCGTCGCCGCCTGCCCGCAGGATGAAGCAGGCGAGCTGGCTCGACCCTCGGTTGCTCGGCGGCGTGCTGCTCATTCTGCTGTCCGTGATCGTCGGTGCCCGTGTGGTCTCGGGTGCCGACAAGACGACGGCCGTCTGGGCGGTGAGCCGCGATCTGCCGGCGGGACACGTGCTCACCGAAGGCGATCTCGATTCGGTGCAGGTGCGCCTGGCGGCGTCATCCAGGTATCTGGCCTCATCGACGGATCTTCGCGACAAGGTCCTCACGCGCCACGTCGCAAGCGACGAGCTGCTCCCAGCGTCCAGCGTCACGGACGCTGCGCCCGCGCCGTACCGCGACGTGTCGCTCGCGCTCAAGCCTGAGCACATGCCGGTGCTGAGCGCGAACGACATCGTCGACGTCATTGCGACCAGTGATGCCCCGGGCGGCGGCAAGCGCACGTGGACCGTCGCAAAGGGTCTCGAGGTGATCCGCAAGGCAGACTCCGATGGCGGCTTCGGCTCCAGCGACTCCCGGATACTGCTCAAGGTCCCGGCCGAGCTTGTGCTGCCGCTGACCGCCGCAATGCGCGACGCTGCCATCGACGTCGTCAAGGTGCCGGATGTCCTCGCGGCGAGCGGTGACATCGGTAACGAGGCCCCCCGGGTGACGACGAGCGCGAGCGCGTCGAGTTCGCCGCCCGCCGCGCCGAGCGCCTCGCCGTCGCAGCAGTGACCGTCCCGGTCCTGGCGGCGATCACTGATCGCCGCGCCGAAGCGCGAATCGTCCAAGCTTTCGAGTCGGGGATCCTCGGGGTGCACGTGGTGCGTCGGTGCGCCGACCTGGCCGACGTGCTTGCGACGGCCGCCGCCGGCACGGCCCGCGCTGCCGTCATCTCGCACGACCTTCGGCGCCTGGACCGCGACGCGCTCGCCCGGTTGGCGACGTTGCGCGTCGCGGTGATCGTGCTCGTGCCCGTCGACGACGAGGACGCCGAACGCCGGATTCGCCAGCTCGGGGTCACCGACCTGTTGCCCGTGGATGCCGAAGCGGACGAGATCGCTGCCCTCGTGCTGCAGGCGATATCCGGCGGGAGCGACGGCACGTCGGCCGGCGGCCTCTCGGACGTGTCGGCCGCCTTCCCGATGCTGCCCGAACCTGATGACTTCGACACCGCTGCCGCGGTCGGCGACGGTGTGGGGAGAGTCATCGCCGTGTGGGGGCCGACGGGCGCCCCGGGCCGCACGACGGTTGCCGCGACACTCGCCGCGGAGTTCGCCGCGGCGGGTGAGTCCACCCTGCTGATCGATGCCGATGTGTACGGCGGTGCCGTGGCGCAGGCGCTTGGCCTGCTCGACGAGGCACCCGGACTCGCGGCAGCAGCCCGCGCGGCCAACAACGGCTCGCTCGACGTGCCGGCGCTCGCGGAGCTGGCCAGGGCGGTCGGCCCGCGGCTGCGCGTGCTCACCGGCATCGCGCGGGCGGAGCGCTGGCCCGAGTTGCGACCGGCGGCGATCGAGAATGTGCTCGACGTCGCGCGCCGGCTGGTCAAGCACACGGTCATCGACTGTTCGTTCTGCCTCGAGGAGG
>JBDSAK010000220.1:0-19468 GCA_039922195.1 Mycobacteriales bacterium | reverse complement strand
ACCAGGCGCGGACTGATCCTCGCCAACGCCACCGCAAGCGTGCCGCTCGCCATTCTCGTCATTCGCGCGTTCATGATGGGCATTCCACGCGAGCTCGTAGAGGCGGCGCGCATAGACGGTGCTGGACAAGTGCGCACATTCCTGAAGATCATCGTACCGATGAGCCGCAATGCCATCATCACCTCCGGACTGTTCGCATTCCTGCTCGGCTGGAACGACTTCCTGTTTGCGGTAACCCTCACCAGCACCAGGGATGTCCGGCCGGTCACCCTAGGGATCTACAACTACATCGGCGCGCACGTGCAGGACTGGGGCCTGGTCATGGCGGCAGCGACATTGGCGTCCCTGCCCGCGCTGTTGATGCTGGCGGTTGCGCAGCGATTCGTCACGGCCGGCAGCGCCACTTCTGGACTCAAGTAGCCATTCCTCGAAAGGAGCCGGCAATCAAGCGTTTTGCCTCGGTCACTGGGCTGCGGCCCGAGCGACGCGATGACTACCTCCGGCTGCATGCCGCGGTGTGGCCAGGCGTCGCTGACATGATCACCAAGTGCAACATCCGCAACTACACGATCTTCGAACACAACGACCTGTTGTTCTCGTATTTCGAATACATCGGTGACGACTTCGAGGCTGACATGACTCGCATGGCACGGGATCCGGACACTCAGCGGTGGTGGAGGCAGACCGATCCCTGCCAGCTGCCGCCGCCGAACGCAACGACTGGGCAGTGGGCCGTCCTACCCGAGATCTGGCACCAGGCATGAGCCTGTGAAGAGGGCGGACGCATGACGGGTCGAGCGGTCCATCGTTTCGGCCTTGCCCGGTCGGGCCTATCGATCACCCGCCTGGGACTTGGAACGGCACCTCTGGGCAACCTCTTCCAGGAAGTGGACGACGACTCTGCCCGCGGCACATTTCGCGCAGCGTGGCTCGCCGGCGTTCGGTACTTCGACACCGCGCCGCACTACGGTTTGGGACTAGCCGAACTGCGGCTCGGCGACGCCGTCAGGACGTTCGGATGGTCTCGTGACGACCTTGTCATCAGCACCAAAGTCGGCAGACTTCTCGAGCCGGTATTGCCAGTGGTCGGAACAGACAGCGCGAACGGCTTCGACGTGCCGCGCACCCACCAGCGCAGGTGGGACTTCACACCGAAAGGCATCCGGCGAAGCCTGGATGAGAGCTGCGAGCGGCTCGGCGTCGAGCACATCGACATCGCCTTCATCCACGATCCTGACAGCCACATGGATCAAGCCATGGGCGAGGCCTACCAGACACTGCGCGCGTTGCGCGCCGAAGGTCGCGTCACCGCCATCGGCGCCGGAATGAACAGCGCTGCGCTTCTTGCGCGCCTCGTCGCCGAGTGCGACCTGGACGTCGTCATGTTGGCCGGCCGCTACTCCCTCCTCGATCAGAGCGCTCTTGACGAGCTTCTGCCAGCGGCCCTCCAGCGCGGCACGGACGTCATCGTCGCAGGGGTGTTCAATTCCGGCATTCTCGCGCAGCACCCCCCGGACTCGAACGCAACGTACGCCTACAGCCCGGCAACACCCGAGATCGTCGAGCGTGCTCGCCGACTCGCGGCAGTGTGCGAAGAGTTCGGCGTTGCGCTGCCACAAGCGGCGCTCCAGTTCCCACTCGGACACCCCGCCGTAGCAGCGATCGCACTAGGTGCTCGAAGTCCGAACGAAGTGGCGGCAAACATCGAACTTGCTGCCGCCACTGTTCCCGACCAGCTCTGGGTGCGGATGATTCAACTCGGACTGATCCGGGATGACGCACCGCTGCCGTCGTCATGAGTCGCTCGTAGCGAAACGTTTCCCCACAGCACACTGACTTGGGGCCTGCGGTTGATCGAGTGGTACGTCGCTTCAGCCCATGACCGCAGTGGTGCCGTCGAGGGAATCGAACCCTCGCGTCGTCCATGCTGACTGCCACGCGCAAAGCGTCGTTTTCCGGCGGTTTCCCCCCAGCGCATCCAGGAACGGCATGCTGCACAACAGCTGCGCGGGACTCTGTGTTCCCAGTGCGACATGCTGTGCGCATGCGCACCGGACCATGGTTGCCCGGACCTGAGCCCTTCTCGACCGACCGGCCCGACCTGCCGGGCTACGGCCTCGCGCCCGCCGATGGCGGCGAAGGACTACTGCCGTGGAGCTGGGCGGTCGAGAAGGTCGAGCACGCGCGCAACTACTGGGTCGCGACTTCGTCGCCAAGCGGCGTACCGCACCTTGCTGCTGTGTGGGGCGTCTGGGTCGGCGGGGCCCTGTACTTTTCTACCGGGAAGCAGACAGTCAAAGCCCGCAACCTCGCGGCTTCTGCCCGGTGCGTCGTCAGCACCGAAGGCGCCGACGAAGCGGTCGTCGTACACGGCGTCGCCGAACGCGTCGGTGACCCGGCGGCGGTGGACTACGTGCGCAAGGTCTACGTCGAGAAGTACGGGGAGGGCTTCCCGGACGCGACGGAGGAACCTCTGTTCGCGGTCGCACCGCGGATAGTAGTTGGCACCATGAGCGATCCGGCGCGCTTCACGACAACAGCTACCCGCTGGCATTTCGCGACCATCGACGGGTAGAAACAGGTAAGCCCGGCCACCGAAGTGGGCCGGGCGTTGCTGCGGAAACGTCCTAGCCGGCGGCGACGACCTCGACCGAGATCTTCGCGTCGACCTCGGGACTGATGCGTACGCCGACCTGGTGGCTGCCGACGGCCTTGATGGTCGCGGGCAGGATCACCTTGCGCTTGTCCAGCGTCGGTCCGCCGGCGGCCTTCACCGCAGCCACGACATCGGCCGCGGTGACCGAGCCGAAGAGCCGGCCGCCCTCACCGGCGCGAGCCGGCAGCTTCACGTCGAGCGCGCCCAGCTCCGCCGCGATCGCCTTGGCATCGGCCAGGCTGCGAACCTCGCGGATCTCGCGTGCCCGCTTGATGCCCTCGATCTGCTTCTCGGCGCCCTTGGTGGCCCGCATCGCAAAGCCGCGCGGCACGAGGTAGTTGCGGCCGAAGCCATCGGCAACCTCCACGATGTCGCCAGGCGCACCGAGGCCGGTGACCTCTTGGGTCAGGATGAGCTTCATCTGTCGCCGCCTATCGGGCAGTGCTGGTGTAGGGCAGCAGCGCCATTTCGCGGCTGTTCTTGACGGCCATCGCGACGTCGCGCTGGTGTTGGCTGCAGTTGCCACTCACCCGGCGCGCACGGATCTTGCCGCGGTCGGAGATGAACTTGCGCAGCAGGCCGGTGTCCTTGTAGTCGACGTACGCGATCTTCTCCTTGCAGAAGACGCACACCTTCTTCTTGACCTTGCGAATCGGAGGCTTTGCCATGTCGGTCCTTGTCGAAGTGGGGAAGTGCTCAGTTGAGGTAAGTCATTAGAACGGCGGTTCGTCGGACAGGCCGGCGCCCGCTGCGGCGGGGGCGGACCATGGGTCGCCACCGCCGAAGTCGCTGCCGGAACCGCCGCCGTTGTTGCCGCCCTCGTTGCCACCGCTGCCGCCAAAACCGCCGCCGCCGGCACCGCCGCGCGAGGTCTTGTTGACCTTTGCGGTGGCGTACTTGAGCGAGGGGCCTACCTCATCGACGTCGAGCTCGATGACCGTGCGCTTCTCGCCTTCCTTGGTGTCGTAGCTGCGCTGCTTGAGCCGGCCGGTGACGATGACCCGGGCGCCGCGCGTCAGCGACTCGGCGATGTTTTCCGCCGCCTGCCGCCACACGCTGCACCGCATGAACAGCGCCTCGCCGTCCTTCCACTCGTTGGTCGTCTTGTCCAGGATGCGCGGAGTGGAGGCAACGGTGAAGTTGGCGACCGCGGAACCGTTGGGTGTGAACCGCAGCTCCGGGTCGGCCGTGAGGTTGCCGACAACCGTGATGATCGTGTCGCCTTGCGCCATGAGATGTCCTTGCCCTTCCGCCCTTTACGGGCACCGGCACGGTGAGACCGAGCGGTACGACGGGTGGCCGTGACGGGTGTCTCGACCGTGGGGAAGGGTTTGCTTGGAGGAAGAGCGGTTAGCGCAGGTCCGGTCGCATGACCTTGGTGCGCATGACTGCCTCGTTGAGGTTCATTTGCCGATTCATCTCGAGAACCGCTGCCGGCTCCGAGGTCATATCGATGACGGCGTAGATGCCTTCCCAGCGCTTCTGCATCTCGAATGAGAGCCGGCGCCGGCCCCAGATGTCGACCTTCTCGACCGACCCGCCAGAGTCTTTGACGACTTTGAGGAATTGATCGAGAGCGGGTCCGACGGTCCGCTCCTCGAGATCTGGATTGAGGATGACCATGACTTCGTAGTGACGCAAAGAGACCCACCTCCTCCTGTGGACTAATCGGCCACGGTCGTTCCGTGGCAGGAGGGTGTTCGCGTCAACGAACGAAGCAGGGTAACACGGCGTGACCTCCCTCCCAGCAACCCCTTGCTGCCTTCGAGGCTAGCCGTGGCCACTGACAGCGGACCGGCTGCCCGCTGATCTGTGGACAGCGCGCGACGCGGCGCGGTGTCACTCGGCAGGGGTGGGGGGCGGCGCGGTGTCCGGGGCACGGGCGGGTAGCGTGGCCGCATGCTGATCGGTGCCCACATCACAGACGACGACTTGCTCGCCGGTGCGAAGGCGCGCGCCGCCGAGGTCGTCCAGTTCTTTCTGGCCGACCCGCAGGACTGGAAGAAGCCGGTGCCCCGAGATGACGCCGACGCGATCCGGGACAGCGACCTGACGATCTACGTTCATGCGCCGTACGTCGTCAACGTCGCGACGACGAACAACAAGATCCGGATCCCGAGCCGCAAGATCCTGCAGCAACACTGCGACGGCGCCGCCGCCATCGGCGCGGCCGGGGTCATCGTCCATGGCGGTCACGTAGGGGCGGGCGACGACATCCAGGTCGGGTTCGACAACTGGCGCAAGACGTTCGAGCGGCTCGAGACCACGGTGCCGGTACTGATCGAGAACACTGCCGGCGGCGATCACGCCATCGCCCGCAGGTTCGACATGCTGGCGCGCCTCTGGGACGTGATCCCGCAGACGGCGTACGACGTCGGCTTCTGCCTGGACACCTGCCACGCCCACGCGGGCGGCGAGGAGCTGGTCGGCATCGTCGACCGAGTCCTGTCCATCACCGGCCGCATCGACCTCGTGCACGCCAACGACTCGAAGGATGCCGTCAACAGCGGCCGGGACCGGCACGAGAACTTCGGCTCGGGCCAGATCGATCCGCAGGCACTCGTCGACGTCGTCCGGCTCGCCGACGCGCCCGTCGTTTGCGAGACGCCGGGCGGCGCCGAGGGTCAAACCGCCGACATCGCCTTCCTGCGCGGGAGGCTGTAACAGCTCCGGCGAACCAGGTGGCGCTGCTTTGGGCGTGCGCAAGCTACACCGAGTCTGGCGGAGCGAGCGGCCGGGGCTGCAGGAAGCCCGGCAGGAAGCGCTGCGACAACGGGCCTTCCGGTGCCCCGTCGAGCACGCCGCCTGCCGGGTCGTCGACACCGTCGCGCCGGACGACATCATTCGCCGGCCGGTACATGTCGCGGACGATGATCGCGCTGATCAACAGCAGGATGCCGTTGCGCAGCCACACGGCGGAGAAGAACGTTCCCGCGGTGACACCGATGGCGCGATCGTTCCAGGACGCCAGGTAGCCGAGTACGCCGACGAACACGAGCAGCTCTGCCGTCTGCAGCCACGCGAACAGGATCCGGCGCGGCAGGGCGAGCACAACGAGCGGCACGTACCAGATGGAGAACTGCGGCGACCACACCTTGTTGACGAGCAGGAACGAGACGACGATCAGGTACGCGACCTGCGGCACGCGCGGTCGCACCGGTGCCCGTAGCACGATGAAGTAGATGAGTAGCCACAGGGCGGCGAGGCCCAGCAGCGTCAGGAGATTGAGCAGCGCAGGTGCCTCGCCGGGTTGCGGCGGTGCGACGACCTCGTGCACGGCCTTGCCCGCGCCCTCGCGCCATCCCGCTGTCAGATAGCTGATCTGGTACCAGACGGTGTCGATCTCCGGTCCGCGCTCCTTGCTGAGCTGGTAGAACCGCAGCCACCCGTCCGGCGCGGCGAGGTAGATCGGCAGGTTGACCGCGGTCCACGCAGCAGCCCCTGACCCGGCGGCGACGGCCCAGGCGCGGAGGCGGTCCGCCCGGAAGCACAGCGGCAGCAGCGCGACGAGGAGGAACGCGGGATACAGCTTGGACGCCGCACCGAGCCCCAGGAGCACACCGGCGACCTCGGGCCGCCGGCGGCGCCAGGCCTCGAGGCCGAGGCCGGCGAAGGCCATCGCCAGCAGATCCCAGTTGTAGAACGAGTACACGATGACGACGGGAGAGACCGCGACGAGTACGACATCCCATCGGCGCGGTCCGGCGAGCAATGCGGTAGACGCAAGAACGAGGAGCAGGCACGCGCCGAGGATCAGCGCGGTGATGTTGTAGTAGGCGACGGGTCGTTCGGCCGTCGGGAATGACCTCGCTGCGCTTGCGGCGAGATGCATCGTGCCGCCGATGAGCACCGGGTATTCGACGGGGTGGTCGACGTACGGCACCGCGCCGATGTTGAGCTTCTCCGCCTGGTAGAGCGGATAGATGTCCGAGTAGCAGTGGTGCGTGTACTGGAAGGAGTTCTCCCAGCTGTTCTGCAGACACGGCCGCTTCTGCGCGTAGCCGGCGACAGCCGAGCCGAGCGTCAGCAGGACCAGGCACCCGACGACAGGGAGGCGCTGACTCCACCGCTGGGCTGGGCGTCGGGTCGCGGGCATCGGGCCATTGTGCCGGACGAGCGCTCAGACCGCAGCGAGCGCTGTCTTCTCGGGCGGGACCGGCAGGTCGTCGCGGTCGGGCGCGTCGTCGAAAACGCCGCCCGCAGGGTCGTCGACGGAGTCGCGTCGTACGACGTCCAGATGCGGATAGCGGATCTCGCGCACGACGAGCCCCATCAGCACGACGAGGACGACGTCGCGCAGCACGACTGCGGAGAGGAAGTATTCCGACTGGATACCGACGACGACCGGCTTCGGGCGGGCAGCGCCAGCCGTGCGGGCGAAGAAGTAGAACCGCATGAACATCAGGAACGCCTCGGTCAGCTGCCAGACGAGGAACATGCGCCATCGAGGTCGCGCGAGCGCGGCCAGCGGCACGAGCCAGAGCACGTACTGCGGCGAGTAGACCTTGTTGACGAGCAGGAACGCGGCGACGGTCAGGAACAGCAGCTGGGCGAGGCGCGGGCGTCGTGGCGCGGTGAGCGCGAGGAGCACGATCCCGGCCGCGAGGAGCGCGAAGAGCGCGAAGCTCACCGCGTTGAGAAGACCCACGCCGAAGACGAAGTTCCCGCTCTTTCCGAACAGGCCGAGCGCGCCAACCCGGTTCTGGACGACGTACCAGAGCGAGTCCCAGTCCGCCGGTCGACACCGGTTCTCGTTGAAGAAGCGCCACCACGCTCGCCGCGGGTCTATCAACCCCTGGCATGCTGCGTTCGCGTCGAGGATGCGCGCGGACAGAAAGAACGCCGGCACATTCACCGCGACGAGTGTGGCGACGGTTGCCGCCGCGACCCGGCGGACGTCGCGCAGCCGACGCGATCGGTAGCCCAGAGCCAGCAGCGGGATGAAGAACAGGATGGGATACAGCTTGGCCGCCGTACCCAGCCCGATGCAGATTCCCGCCGCGACAGGCCAGCGCCTGGCCCAGGCAGCAACACCGAGTGACGCGAACGCGACGGCGAGCAGGTCCCAGTTGATCAGGCCGTGCAGCAACAGCGCGGGCGCAAGTGCGAACAGCGCGGCGTCCCAAGGGCGGCGCCCGGAACT
This sequence comes from Mycobacteriales bacterium, assembly GCA_039922195.1. Classification (GTDB taxonomy): domain Bacteria; phylum Actinomycetota; class Actinomycetes; order BP-191; family BP-191; genus JBDTYE01. The sequence goes on along the minus strand of JBDSAK010000220.1, from coordinate 11,669 downwards.
ACGCGCCAGCGCCACCGTGACCGCAAGCGCACAGCCAAGGAGCAGCACCGCGGTGACGTCGAAGTAGCGCTGTGCGTGGGCGCCCGCTGCCCGTGCCGCGACCCACATGGTCCCACCGACGAGCGCCGGGTACTCGACCGGTCGGTCGACGTACGGCACGTGGCCCCGGTCGAGGCCGGCCGAGTAGAACATCTGCCACGAGTCCGTGTAGCACATGCGCGTGTACTGGTATTCGTTGGTCCATTGGTGGTCGCGGCAGGGCTTCTTCTGCAGGTAGCCGAGGCCAAAGGTCACGCTGGTCATCAGCATGAGCAACGCGAGCGGCGCCAGGAACCACCGCGGTTGCCGTCGACGGGCATGCACGCCGACCGGGCCGCCGATGACGGTGCTCGCACCGCTCACGACCGGGTCGTCGAGCGACGGGCTCACGCTGGGCGGCATCCGCTCATCGTACGAGGCATCAGCCCCCGGAGGCTGGTGCAACCGGCGTCCCCGTGACCGGGGTCGGCACCGGGGACGGGGTCGGCAGCGGGGTCGGGTCGGGCACCGGCGGGGGCACCGGCGGGGGCTCCGGCGTCGGCACCGGCGTCGGCACCGGCGTTTCCACCGGCGGCGGCTCGCTACTCGGCGACTCGGGTGCCGGCTGTGTCGAACTCGGCGCGGCCGAAGAGCTCGGCGCGGGAGGGCTCGAACTCGAACTCATGCTCGACGACGCGGACGGCGAAGCGCTCGCCGATGCGGATACAGAGACGCTGCCACCAATGTTGGCCGGCGGCGGGAACGCGGCCAGGGGCTGCCCCTTCAGCGCGTCGTCCATGAACTGCTTCCACACGCGCGCCGGTCCTTGACCACCGGTGAGCGCCGTGACCCGCTCGCCGGCGATCTCGATGTTCGTCAACTCCTGCGGCGGATCGAAGCCCACCCAGACGGCCGTCGACAGCTGCGGCGTGTAGCCCACGAACCAGGTGTCCTTGTTGTCGCTGGTGGTACCGGTCTTTCCGGCCGCCGGCCGCCCCCCGTCGAGCGCGGCCGGGCCGGCGGTACCGCCGACCGCGAGGACGCCCTGGAGCGCAAAGGTGACGTCGGCCGCAACCTTCTGGTCGAACGCGCGTTCCCGCTTTGCCTTGACCTCGTACAGCCGATTCTTGTTCTGGAAGACGTTGCCGACGAGGTAGGGCGTGACGCGCTCGCCGCCGTTCGCGAACGTCGCGAAGCCGACCGCCTGATCGACGACCGGAAGATCGGTCACGCCGAGCGGCGTACTCACTGCTTGCTCGTCGAACGTGATGGCGGCTCTGATGCCGGCCCGGTGCGCCGCGTCGGCGACCTTGCCGATACCGACCTGCTGGCCGAGCTCGATGTAGGTCGTGTTGACCGACTTGGCCGTGGCGTTCGCGAGGTCGACCTGGCCGTAATCCTGGCCGCCGAAGTTCTCGAAGCCGTCGGGCTTGTCCGGATAGGGCTTGGACGGCGAGTCACCGTTGTACGTCGACGCGAGCCCGATGCCGCTCTCCAGCGCGGCCGCCAACACATACGGCTTGAACGACGATCCCGGCTGCCGCTTCGCCCCGCCGACGATGCCCGTGTAGTCGACGCGGTTCTTGTCGTCACCGGTGTCACGGCCGGCGTACATCGCGCGAATGGCACCGGTCTTCGGATCGACGGAGACGATCGCCTGCTGCAGACCAGCCGGTTGGGTCGTGAAAAAGTCCTTGATGGCCTTTTCCGCGGCGGCCTGCGCCTTCGGGTCGATCGTGGTGCGGATCCGATAGCCGCCGGTGTAGATCAGGTCATCGTCCTCGAGCTCGAGTACCCGGGTCGCCTCGGCGCGCACCGCGTCAAGGATGTACGACCGCGGGCCCGTCAACCGGGTGCCCGCCGAACGCTTGCGTGTCGGCATCGGGAACGGCGCCGACTGAACCTGCCCGGCGTCGTACTTGCCCAGCTTCGCCAGGCCGTCGAGCACATAGCGGAAGCGGCGCTCGGCGCCGATCCTGCCGCGCTCCTTCTCCGGCTCGTACGCGCTCGGCGACGAGATGATGCCGGCCAGGAAGGCGCCCTCCTCGAGCGTCAGCTTGCGGGCCGGCTTGTTGTAGTAGGTCCGCGCGGCCGCCTCGATTCCGTAGGCACCGCGGCCGAAGTAGATCTCGTTGAGATAGAGCTCGAGGATCTCGTCCTTCGAGTACTTGTTCTCCAACTTGGTCGCGATGACCGCTTCGCGGAACTTGCGGGCGAACGTCTTGTCGCGGGCGGTGAACGCGTTCTTCGCGTACTGCTGCGAGATGGTCGAACCGCCCTGGTGAGCGCCGCCACCCTTGACGTCGCGGATCGCGGCCCGCGCGAGCGCTCGGAACGAGACGCCGCCGTGCCGGTAGAAGTCGCGATCCTCCGCCGCGAGTACGGCGTCGCGCACCGGCTGCGGTACGTCGTGCAGCGGCACCTCGACGCGGTTCTCCGCGCCGACGTAGCGGCCCAGCTCGGTCTTGCCGTCGGCGAACTGAACGATGGTCGTCTGGTTGTTGGCCAAGGCCTTCGGCACGGGAATGCGCGAGGCCACGGTGACGAGCAGCACCAGACCGACGAAGACGAGCAGTGACAGCACCGTGAATGCAAGCAGCAGTCGCCGCCCCCAGCGCGACCGTCTCCCCCACCACCGGGAGGCAGGGTTCCGGCCGGAGGGCTCGGAACGCGTGCGAACAGGCTTGTCAGTCGTCGACATGGTGAAGCGGTGTCTCCCTGGCTAGTGATAGCGGCGGACGTACCCGGTGCGCGCAGTGGTCAAGCCGGCCGATCAATGCGTCGAAGCACGGCAGACGGTGCACCTTGCCCAACTGGTTCGACGAGGGATGAACGTGCAGTCTTCCAAACGCCGGCAACGGGTTGCCGCTGCCCTCCTGTTCGGCGCGTCGCTGAGCCTGTCCGGCTGTTCGGTCATCGCCACCGGTAGGCCCGCCCGGGACGAACCGAGTGCTTCCCAGGCTCCGCTACCAGAAGCGCAAGCCGCGCCGGCGCAGGGCCTGGCAGCCGGCGTGCTCGATAGGCCGCTGGACACCGAGAACGCGGCCGCATTGGCCGAAGCGATGCTGCTTCGCCGCAGTTGGCTGCGGACGCTGCGCGACGAGGGAGCCTTCCGATCGATCGCCGTCGAGCCGCAGCTCAGTGCCGAGGTGTCGCGGCTGCGCCAGATCAAGTGCTGTGCGCCGACTCCTCCGATCCACCACGAGATCGACCTGTTGACAGTCGCCATGCCACCGGTCGACGACCCCGGGTTTTTCATCGCGCGCGCCAACGTCCACCGCACCGCTGAACCCACAGCCGCCTACCAGTACCAGGCCGTCTTCGTCCGCCTCCCGGAGGGCATCTGGCGGATCGCGATGGTGGCCACGGGCGTCAGCGATCGCGCGCTCTACGTCGGCGAGTCGAGCGGTTCAGATTCTTTGACGCAGGGGCAGGCGCGTCAGCTGCTCAGTGACGTCGGTGACTACTACGAGAGTTGGTACTCCATCGGACACCCGACCGCCGCCCGGCAATGGGGCGACGGCATGAGCGAGGCCGGCGCTGCGCTCTGGGCTCTCGCGAAGGAGACAGTCGCCAGAGACTATGGCGTGGAGAAACAGACCTACGGTGTGCCGGCCAGCTCACGGGTGTGGGTAGCTAGGACGGATACCGGCCATGACATCGTCTGCGGTTCCGTCCCAGCCGAGATCTCGCGTGACTCGAGGCCCGGCAAGGTGCTCACTCAGGGTGCCAAGAGATCCCAGTGGGGCGCGCAGATTCCGCCCGGCAGGTATGTGTCGTGGGTGGAGCAGTCGCCGTACTTCGTGTGCGTCGAAACGCCGGACGCCGGTCGGCGAATCGATCTGATTGGCCACGAGCGATGGGCTGTATCGGCGGCGGTCGTACCCGAGAAGGCGATCCGCTCCTAGGACTCGGCGCCGGCCTCTGCGTCCGCTGTGGCGCGGCGCATTCGACGGGGCCGCGCGCCGTTGGTGCCGATCTGGTAGCTCATGGCGAGGTGATTCCATCCGCAATTGCGGCAGACCTCGACGACGTAGACCGTCAGGTCGGCGTACTCCCTGGCCATTTTCGGCAGCTCGACGGTCATCCGCACCTGGCCGGTAGCGTCCTTGAGCTCATCGCCGTACACGTACGTGACGTGGGTGAGCGGCTCACGCTTGCAGACGGGGCAATCGAACTGTCCGACCTCACCGTGGTACTTCGCTGCGCGCAGCAGATACGGGTGCGCGTCGCACACGTCGAGGGTTGAGAGTCGGCCGGCGAACAGATCGGCCAGCGTCGCCCGCCTGGCGAGCGAGTAGTCGATCACGGACCGCTGGATACGCACCGGACCAGCCTACGACGACCGGCGGACGTCGCCAGCGGTGGCAGCGGCGGGAAATGAACGGGGCATTGCGGGTTGACGACCCGCAGGTGGCGACTTATCGTTCGATGTATCGGCTCGATACATCAGGCCGTTGCAACTGCAGGATACGTCGAGCCGACATGTGGAGGGAGTCCGAGTGGAGTTTGCCATCCTCGGTCTCCTGCACGAGTCCGCGCTGCACGGCTACGAACTGAAGAAGCGGCTCGACACGGTGCTGGGTCGTTTCCGGGCCTTCTCCTACGGTTCGCTCTATCCCTGCCTGGCCAAGATGGAAAAGGCGGGCTGGATCGTCAAAGAGGCACAAGGCAGCTCGGCGATGGCCGGCCGGCGCAGCCGGGTCGTCTACAAGCTGACCGCCGAGGGGAAGGAGCGCTTCCAGGAGTTGCTCACCGAGGCCGGCCCTTCCACGTGGGAGGACGACAACTTCGGCGTGCACTTCGCGTTCTTTGCCCACACCGACGCGCAGACGCGGCTGCGGATCCTCGAGGGCCGGCGTACCCGGCTCGAAGAGAAGCAGGAAGGCCTGCGCGCGGCGTTCGCCCGGATGCGCGAAAAGCTCGACGACTACACCCTCGAACTCCAGCGACACGGGCTCGAGTCCGTCGAGCACGAGGTCCGCTGGCTCAACGAACTCATCCAGGGCGAGCGCACCGGCGCCGGTCCTGCGCACGGCACTGCAAGCGAGGAAACCAGCACGGCAGCCAAGGCAGAGAAGAAGCCAACCCGAACCGGCTCCCCGGTCCGCGGCACGTCCAAGTAGAGGAGCAACATCATGGGCTCGGTTCGAGTCGCCATCGTCGGCGTGGGCAACTGCGCCGCGTCACTCGTGCAAGGCATCGAGTACTACCGCGAGGCCGATGCCAGTGCGCGCGTCCCCGGGCTCATGAACGTCGAGCTCGGCGGATACCACGTTCGTGACATCGAGTTCGTCGCGGCCTTCGACGTCGACGGGAAGAAGGTCGGCTTCGACCTCTCCGAGGCGATCTTCGCCAGCGAGAACAACACCATCAAGCTGGCCGACGTACCGCCGCTCAACGTTCAGGTGCAGCGCGGCCACACCCTCGACGGACTCGGCAAGTACTACCAGCAGATGATCGAGGAGAGCGACGCGACCCCGGTCGACGTCGTCGACGTACTGCGCGAGTCGCAGGCCGACGTCCTCGTCTGCTACCTGCCGGTCGGCTCCGAGGACGCCGCACGCTTCTACGCGCAGTGCGCGATCGACGCCGGTGTCGGCTTCGTCAACTGCCTTCCGGTCTTCATCGCCGGTACGCCGGAATGGGCGGCCAAGTTCGCCGAGGCCGGCGTGCCGATCGTCGGCGACGACATCAAGAGCCAGGTCGGCGCGACGATCACGCACCGCGTCCTCGCCAAGCTCTTCGAGGACCGCGGCGTCATCCTCGACCGGACGATGCAACTCAACGTCGGCGGCAACATGGACTTCATGAACATGCTCGAGCGCGAGCGCCTGGAGTCGAAGAAGATCTCGAAGACCCAGGCCGTCACGTCGCAGCTGCACCACGACCTCGGGAAGGGCAACGTCCACATCGGCCCGTCCGACTACGTGTCCTGGCTCGACGACCGCAAGTGGGCCTACGTCCGCCTCGAGGGTCGCGCGTTCGGCGACGTACCGCTCAACCTCGAGTACAAGCTCGAGGTGTGGGACAGCCCCAACTCGGCCGGTGTCGTCATCGACGCGATCCGCTGCTGCAAGGTCGCCATGGACCGTGGTATCGGTGGTCCGCTGCTCGGCCCGTCGTCGTACTTCATGAAGAGCCCGCCGGTGCAGTACCGCGACGACGAGTGCCGTCGCCTCACCGAGGATTTCGTTCGCGGGGACAGCACGTCCTGATAACCCCGCTCAGGCCGCAGTCACGTCGAAGGCCGCAGTCACGTCGAACGCCGCTCCCGTCGGGGGCGGCCTTCGGTGTTCGCAGCGCGGCCAACGCGTCCGCGCGCTTACCCTGATCCGGTGATGCGCGTGCTGAACGGCGTGGTCCGGCTGGCCCGCGGTCCGCGGTTCCGCCAGCTGCTGCTCACCCGGATGCTGTCGCAGGCCGGCGACGGCATCTTCCAGATCAGCCTCGCGAGCTTCGTGCTGTTCTCGCCCGAGCAACAGACGAGTGCCGGCCAGATCGCGGCGGGGTTCGCCACACTTCTCCTCCCGTACAGCCTCGTGGGGCCTTTCGCGGGTGTCTTCATCGATCGGTGGCGCCGCCAGCGCATCCTCGTGTACGCCAACCTCGTGCGCATCGTCCTGATCGTTGCCGTCGCCGCCCTGGTGGCGGCGGGAGTCCGCGGCGCGTTGTTCTACGCCGCCGCGCTGTCAATCGTCGGGGTCAATCGGTTCTTTCTCTCCGCGCTGTCGGCCTCGTTGCCGCACGTCGTGCGCGACGACCAGCTGGTCGGTGCCAACTCCGTCTCGGTGACGCTCGGCAGCGTGAGCACTGTCGTGGGTGCGGGGGTCGGCCTCCTCGTGCGCAAGTTTGCGGGTGCCGACGACGACGGGGCCGCGATCATCGCGCTGACCGCGATCGCCGGATACCTCCTGTCGGCGATCGCGGCGTCGAGGATGCCGTCCGACCTGCTCGGACCCGATGTCACCGTCGTTCATGCCCCACTGCGGCACGCGTTCGGCGCGGTCGCGCGCGGAATCGCGTCGGGCGCTCAGCACGTCTGGCATCGTCGCGAGGCCGGCTTGGCGCTCGCCGCCATCGGCGCGCACCGGTTCTTCTACGGGATCTCGACGATCATGACGCTGTTGCTCTACCGCTACTACGCCGGCTTCACCGATCGCGGACTGGTCCGCGACGACATCGCCGGTATGGGCCAGATCATCGCGGCCGGCTCGATCGGTGCCGTCGTCGCAGCCGCCGTCACCCCCGGCGAGACCCGGCGGATGGGCAAGCGACGCTGGATCGTCGTGTGCTTCGCCCTCGCCGCGGTCGTCGAGGCGGTGCTCGCGCCGACGTACCGGCAGGAGGCATACCTTGTCGCCGCACTGCTTCTCGGCTTTGCCGCCCAAGGTTCGAAGATCTGTGTCGACACGATCGTGCAGGAGCAGATCGACGACGAGTTCCGCGGCCGCGTCTTCGCCTTCTACGACATCGTCTTCAACGTGGCTTTCGTCGCGGCCGCCGGGCTCGCCGCGCTGCTGTTGCCCCCTGACGGCAAGTCGTACACCGTGTTGATGCTGATCGCAGCCGGCTACGCCGTCACTGCGGCGGTGTACCTCCGATCACTGCGCAGCGGTCTGCCCGCCCACCCGGCCGAGACCCGCGCCGTGCCCGCCACCGGTGCGCCCGGCTGACGCGACCGGTGCGCAGCGCCAGCTGGGAACCGCAGAGCGGAGGCAACGGCTGATCACTCAGTACGGCGGCGTACTCCCGATCGCTGAATACCACTCGCGCAGCAGTCGGACCGCCTCGTCCCGCTCCAGCGGGCCGCGCTCCAGGCGCTGCTCCAGCAGGAACTCCCGGGCGGCGCCAATGATCCGGCCCGGCGGCAGCTCAAGGATCTCCATGATCTGCTTGCCGTCGAGGTCCGGCCGGATGCCGGCGAGCTCCTCGGCGGCGGCGAGCTCGCCGATGCGATGCTCCAGCTCGTCGTATGCCGCGGCGAGCGCAGCTGCCTTGCGACGGTTGCGCGTCGTGCAGTCGGACCGCACCAGCGCGTTGAGCCGGTCGAGCAGCGGACCCGCGTCCCGCACGTAGCGGCGGACGGCCGAGTCGGTCCACTCCCCGTGCCCATAGCCGTGGAAGCGCAGGTGCAGCTCGACGAGCCGGACCACGTCGTCCACGAAGTTCTTCGGATAGCGAAGGGCGCGCAGCCGGGTCCTGGCCATGGACGCGCCGACCACCTCGTGGTGGTGGAACGACACGCCGGCGGGCCCGATTGCCCGCGTCCGCGGCTTGCCGATGTCATGCAGCAGCGCGGCCATGCGCAGCGTGAGGTCCGGGCCGGCGGTCTCGAGCGCAATCGCCCGCTGGAGCACCGCCAGCGAATGCGCGTAGACGTCCTTGTGGTGGTGGATCGGGTCGATCTCCAGGCGCATCTTCGGCAGCTCGGGCAACACGTGGCCGGCGAGCCCCAGGTCGACGAGCAGCTCCAGCCCCGGCACCGGGTCCGGCGCGAGGAGGAGCTTGGTGAGCTCGTCTCGAACGCGTTCGGCCGACACGATCGTGATGCGGTCGGCCATTGCCGTGGCGGCAGCAACCGCCGCCGGGTCAGGAACGAACCCGAGCTGCGAGGCAAACCGCGCGAGCCGCATCATCCGCAACGGGTCGTCGCCGAACGAGTGTTCGGGCCGGCCCGGCGTACGCAACTGGCGCGCCGCGAGGTCGGCCAGCCCGCCGAACGGATCGACGAAATCATGCCCCGGCACCGACAGCGCCATGGCGTTGACGCTGAAGTCGCGGCGGACGAGGTCCTCGTCGAGCGAGTGCCCGTACACCACCTCGGGCTTGCGCGATGCCGGGTCGTACGATTCCGCGCGGTAGGTCGTCACCTCGAGCCGGTGTGCGCCCTTCGCCATGCCGACCGTGCCGAAGACGATCCCCATCGTCCACGTCGCCTCGGCCCAGCCCTCGATGATCTCGAGCACCTGCTCGGGCTTGGCATTGGTCGCAAAGTCCAGATCGTCGCCGGCCCGCCCGAGCAGCGCGTCGCGCACCGGCCCTCCGACGAGGTGCAGCGTGAAGCCCGCGGCGGCGAAGCGCTCGCCGAGCTCGTCCGCAACCGGCGTAATCGCCAGGAGGGCGCGGACAGCCTGTCGCTGCTGGTCGCTGAGGAGGGGCACAACCGAGAAGGGTACGGCGACCGGCGCCCTGGTCAGAACCGATTCACCGAGCGCATGATGGGTGGCCCGCGCGGGCTGACTGCACAGCACGCCAAGGAGTGCGGATGAAAGGTGCCATCGACGTTCACCTGGAGTTGCTCTCGGCCGGGGTGCCCCATGAGATCGTCAGGCTGCCGTCCGCCATTGCGTCCGCCGACGAGCTGCCCGAGGTACTCTCAATGCCGCCGGCCGAATGCATCTCCGTCAGGATGTACGACGCCGACGGCGTGCTGCATGCGCTCGCCGTCCCCGCCTCGGCACCGACGCGATCCATGACGCTCGCCCGAGCGCTCGGCGCGAGCCGCGTCGAGCCCGCCGGCATCGAACGCGTCAACGCCATGACCGGGTACGCCGCCGGCCTGGTCTCGCAGATCGGCCTGCCGCCGGGTGTGGTGCTGGTCATCGACGCCATCCTCGGCACCTCGAACGTTCTCTACGCGCCGACGGGCGATTCCGGCACGGTGCTCAAGATCCGCAGCCACGACCTGCTCGTGCACAGCAACGCGCGGGTGGCGGCGCTGTCCGCACCGGTCGCCGCACCGGACTCGTTCCTCCTCGGCCGCCGACGCACACCGGCGCGACGCAGCAACGACCGCACGGCCCTCTCGACGGGGTGACCCTGCGGGCCCAGTGAGTCTCACCCGGGGACTTCGGGGCGCCGGTCTAGGATCGGCCAAATGGTGCGACAGTCCCCGACCCCGCGCACCCGGCGAATTCTCCGCGTGGAGGAGACCTCTGCCGGTGGGCTCGTGCTCGACCAAAGATCGCCCGAAGCGCGCGGCGCGCTGATCGGCCGGCTCGACCGGCGTGGGCGGGTGCTGTGGTCGCTGCCCAAGGGGCACGTCGAGGCCGGCGAAACCACCGAGCAGGCTGCCGCGCGCGAGGTCTCCGAAGAGACCGGGATCACCGGGCGAGTACTCGCTCCCCTCGGCACGATCGACTTCTGGTTCGTCGCCGACGGCAGCCGGATCCACAAGACCGTGCATCACTTTCTGCTGATCGCGATCGGCGGGGAACTCAGCGATGCCGACGTCGAGGTGCATGAGGTCGCTTGGGTGCCGCTCGCCCAGTTGGCCGACCGGCTCTTCTACCCGGACGAGCGCGCCCTGGTCGAAAAGGTGCCGGCGCTACTGCTCGACTCGGCATGACGACCCGACGCAGCCGAGCGACCGGCAGCGCGCTCGTCGCCTTGACTCTGCTGGCCGCTCCCGCCGTCGCGGCCGCGCAATCGGAGCCTCCGCAGCAGGGCTCCGTGGGATCGGTGCGCGCTTCCATCACCGACGTGTCGCAGGTGCTCTCGCGCGACCCGACCAGCGCTTTCCGGCTGCGCGCGACGTTCGTCAACGAGTCGCCCGCGCCGCAGGCCCGCGTGCGCTGGCGACTGCGCATCGCGCCGCCGGTCACCACTCGGGTCGGGCTCACGGCACCATTCGACGAGCGCGGTGAGTCGACGGTGCTCTGGCACGACGACACGGACGTGATCGACGTGCTCGGACCGGGTGAGCGTCGCGACGTCCTGCTGTACTTGCGGCTCGACGAACTCGCGGACTTCCCCGCGCCCGACGAGCCGGCCGTCTTCCCGGTGCGCTTCGAGGTGACCCACAGGATTGCGAACACCCTCGCCACGGCCGACACGTTCCTGATCTGGAATCCCGCGCCGCAGCCGACCTTGCGCATCGGCTGGCTCGTCCCGATCACCGAGCCGCCTGCCCGTGTCCTCGCAGATGACGGCTCCGTCGCCATCCGCGGAGACTCGCTCGAGCAATCGGTGTCACCCGGCGGCCGGCTGGATTCGGTGCTGACGGCGCTCGATCGCGGTGACCGGATCGCTGGATCCCCGGTGCCGGTGACACTCGCCGTCGATGCCGAGACCGTCGAGTCGGTCACTGCGCTGGCGGCCGGCTCGTCCCGCGTCGCCGCTGACGGCTCCGGGCCGCGCTCACAACGCATCGGCAGTCCTGCGGCGGCGACCTGGCTGTCGCGATTGAAGCGCCGGGCCGCTCTGCATCCGGTGATTGCCCTGCCGTATGCCGACGCGGACATCGTGGCTCTCGTGCGCGCCGACCTCAGCGCAGAGATGACCGCGGCGCTGCAGCAAGGTCGCACCCGCCTCGACGCGCTGCTGGGCATCACGTCGCGCACCGACATCGCCTGGCCGGTGGGCGAAGTGGCAGACGCGGCCACGACGAACCAGCTCGCCGACAACGCCGTGAGCGCGGTCATCCTCGACCGCCTGGCGGTGCGCGGTGCCGGGGGCGCTGGCGCCGGCACGTCCACCGCCGCGTCAGACCTCGACGCCGTCGGGCGGCGCATCACTGCCATCGTCCCCGACGCGCCGATCACGTCGCTGGCCCGAGACGTGCTTTCCTCAGGCACCGGGTTCATCCTCGCGCGGCACCGGCTGCTTGCCGAAACCGCTGTCATCCAGCAGCAGCGGCCGGGTGTCCT
>JBDSAK010000219.1:0-4612 GCA_039922195.1 Mycobacteriales bacterium | reverse complement strand
AGTGCCGGTGGCCATTACTGGCCAAACAGTGCTCATGGCCGACGGACTCGGCCCAGAGACCTCGGTGAGCACCTGGAACCTCACGACCAACAAGTACTCGGCCTTCCATGCGGAGTCAGGCGGTGACATCGCGCTCGATGCTGTGGGCGACGTCGTCCTGCTCGGGGAGGGCGACACGTCCTGTGCGGCGGTGTGGGATCTCGCCGCGGTGAATCAAAGGTTTTCGACCTGCATCCCGGGTAGCGGATCGGGGTACAGCAACGCGTTCGGACTTCTGTCTCCGGCCGGCAAACGTTACGCGGGCACGCAGTTCCGCGACGACCCTACCCATCGATGGCCGATCATCGGCGATGCGTCGACCGGCAAGACCGATGACCGGCTCCGGGAACCCTTTGCGAACTCGGATTTGCACATCGTCGACTCGACGCAGCCGCAAGTGGTTTGGGAAGACGAGACGCACATCATCGCGCTCGCCAAGTCAGGTATTGGCGACGTTCTCATCAGATGCGACGTGGACGCGGCGACGTGTGAAGTCGCGTTCGACGCCGCGACCCTCTCTTCGATACAGAACGCGCATCTGACGCTCGCCCGGCCGGTGTACTAAACGGTTGGGTACTTAGTCGGTTGGCGTGCCGTAGCCGAAGTGCGCCGACTCCGGCCACAGCTTCAGGTACGAGTGCGGCGTGAACAGCTGGAAAATGGCCGTCCAGGCCGACCCGCCGGGGGCGACGTTCAGGGTAAGCACCTGACCGGGCGCGACGTCGATGAGGATTTCCGGGCTCCTCCACCACTTGTCGAGGCGCGCCACGACGCTGTGCATCCCCGGCGGCACGACGAACGACAGCTGCTCGCCCTTCTTGAGGTCGCCTCGGTGCACGCCGTCGATGAGTACCTTGTATTTGCGGGCCGAGTCCCGATAGGCACCGCCAGCACGACGAACGACGACCGATCCGATGACTGACATGACGCCATCCTTGCATTCCACTCACCGAGCTTTGGTTCAGCCGTCGGCAATTTCAGCCAGCACGACGCGGAAAGCGTCGTACCGAGATGCGCCGACGCGCTTCGCCCAGCCGTCCTCGATCCGCCTGATGCACCTGCCGATCGCAACGACCGCGCGGTCGCCTGCCACAGTCCGCACGACGACTCGTGACCGGCGATCCGCGTCGTCCACTTCAACGCGCAGATGTCCGCTCTCCACGAGGGTCTTCACGAATTGTCCGCTGCCGGCCGTCGTCATACCGACGCGCGCACCCAGCTCGGTGATGCGGATCCCCCCGCGCGGTACGGCGCGCAGGACGCGGTAGTGCGACGAACGCAGGCCGCCCAACGTCGAGTCGCTCTCCAGCATCCGCGAGACATCCTTGAGCAGCCAGCCCATCAGGTCCACCGCGGGCTCATCCGGACCGACGCGTCGAAGCTGCAGGCGAGATTCCTCGAGATCGCCCTTGACGGATTTCATAAAGTTACTTTACCTTTCTGGCGTCCCGCTGTCACGCATCGTCGGAGGTCCGCCATGCACGATCGATCGATTCTCGGAGCGGCGGACGTTTCGGATGCGGAACTCACCGACATGGTCGCGCGGCTGCTCGATGAAGATGCGTCATCGGTGACACTCATCGACTCGTCGGCGGCAGTCGCGCCGTACGACCTGGACGCGTTGACGACGCTGGGCCGATACCGGGTTCGCGGGCGGGCCGTGACACCGAGCGGCGCGCGGCCGTTCTCGTTCTTCGTCAAGGTCGTCCAATCCTGGTCGCGCACGCCGATGTTCGAGTTCGTCCCCCCGGAGTTCCGGGAGCAAGCGCTGGCCAGCATTCCGTGGCGAATCGAGCCGCTGATCTACCAATCCGACCTAGGCGATCGGTTGCCCGAGGGTCTGAAGATGGCTACCGCGTTCGCGGTATTCGACATCGACGAAGCGTCGGGTGCCATCTGGATGCGCGACATCGACGCGGTGTCCGGCGCGTGGGACGTGGAACGCTTCAGACGTGCCGCGTATCTGCTCGGCCGTCTGGCAGCGAGTGACGCCGTGCGCCACCATGCCGGTATCGGCCGCGCCGACCAGCACATCGTCCGTGAGTATGTGTACGGCCGCGTGGCGGGGCAGCTGGTGCCCGCGATCAATAGCGACATCTGGGAGCACCCGCTTGTCGCTACGACGTTCGGCGACTCTCTGCGAGCCCGCCTGATTCCACATGCGGACGACGTACAGCGGATCGTCGACGAGCTCGAGACCATGCCTGTCGCCACCTTCCACGGCGACGCGTGCAGCCGCAACCTGCTCGTCGAACGCGACTCCATCGACCTGGTCCTCATCGACTTCGGCTTCTGGGGCCGGGGGCCGATCGGCTTCGACCTCGCGCAGCTGCTGATCGGCGAGATTCAGACCGGGGAGCGCGATGCTGCGCAGCTGCCGGAACTGGAGCGGGCGTGCCTGCCCGCGTACGTCGAAGGCCTGCGCGCCGAGGGCTGCGAGGTGCCGATCGAAATCGTCGAACGGTCTCACGCGCTGCAGATGCTGGTGTTCGCCGGGCTGTCGGCCCTACCGCTCGAACAACTGGATATGGCGCCGACACCTGAGCTCGAGCGCGTGGCGCGAGGCCGCGCCGAAGGCTTGCGTTTCATGCTCGATCTGGTTGACGCGACCGCGAAGGTGTCAGCCGCGTAGGCGGTCGGCCACCTGCCGGTAGCGGCTGACCGGTACGACGTGCGCGCCGGCGAATCCACCGGCGGACTCGAGCGCTCGCACCATGTCGACCGCATGGTCGACCCCGGCACCGGGGTCGGCGTCGAGGCGCTCGACGAGCGCTGACGGCATCTCGATATCAGACACCGTCTCAGCGAGACGCACCGCCATCTTGCTGCTCGCGAGCACGAGTACGCCGGCCAGCAGGTCGCCTGCGTACTCGACGGTGTCGCGCCACGCATGAAGCCGGTCGACATCGAACGACGCCTGCACCAGCAGGAAGTCCGCTGCCTTCTTCCAGTCAGGGATGGGTTGCCCGACGCGGACGGTCGCCCCGATCCGGAAGTCGGCGCCCCCGAAAGCTCGGGCCTCCCGGATCATCTTGCCTACAGTCAGGTCACCCGAACGCGCCGCACCCTCGGCGGGGTCGTCACCTCGTACGAAGAGAAAGTCGCTGACGCCGTACGCGGCGGCCGTCAGCAGGTCACGACGAAACCCGAGCAGGTTGCGGTCGCGGCTGTTGACACACGCGACGGCCCGGCCGCCGAGCGAAGCCACCTCATGCGCGACAGCAATCGACGACACCGTGGCGCGGCCGAGGTGGTTGTCGGGGATCAGGAAACGATCGGTGATGCCATCGAAGGCAACGACCTGACGGCGTACGCCGCGCAGGTCCGGAGTCGTCGCCGGCTCCACCTCGCACAGAATCGCGAAGGCGGGAGTCACCGGGCGCCTCCCACATGATCGAGTGCGCACTCGCGTCCGGGGATGCCGGTCGTGAGTGCGCACTTGATCATGGGACTAGTACCGGTACTGCTCGGCCTTGTAGGGGCCTTCGACCGGTACGCCGATGTAGTCCGCTTGCGACTTCGACAGCTCGGTCAGCTTCACGCCGAGCTTGTCGATGTGCAGCCGCGCGACCTTCTCGTCGAGGGCCTTGGGCAGCACAAACACTTCGTTGGCCAGGTTGTCCGCGTTGTCATGCAGTTCGATCTGCGCGAGCACCTGGTTGGTGAACGAGCAGGACATGACGAACGACGGGTGACCCGTCGCGCAACCGAGGTTGAGCAGGCGACCCTCGGCCAGGATCATCACCGAGTGGCCGTCGGGGAAGACCCACTCGTCGTACTGCGGCTTGATGTTGATGTTCATGATGCCTGGCACCTTTTTCAGACCGGCCATGTCGATCTCGTTGTCGAAGTGGCCGATGTTGCCGACGATCGCCTTGTCCTTCATCCGCGCCATGTCAGCCGCGGTGATGATGTCCTTGTTGCCGGTCGCGGTGATGAACAGGTCAGCCGTCTCGAGCACCGAGTCGAGGGTGGTGACTTCGTAACCTTCCATCGCCGCCTGCAGCGCGCAGATCGGGTCGATCTCGGTGATGATGACGCGCGCACCCTGGCCGCGCAGCGACTGCGCGCAACCCTTGCCGACGTCGCCATAGCCGCAGACGACCGCAACCTTGCCCGAGAGCATGACGTCGGAGGCCCGCAGGATGCCGTCGGTCAGCGAGTGCCGGCAGCCGTAGAGGTTGTCGAACTTGCTCTTGGTGACGGAGTCGTTGACGTTGATCGCCGGGAACAGCAACGTGCCCGCGCGCTGCATCTCGTAGAGCCGGTGGACTCCCGTAGTGGTTTCTTCCGAGACTCCACGGACTCCGTCTGCAACTGCGGTCCAGCGTTGCGGGTCCTTGGCGATCGTCGTACGCAGCGTCTCGAGGATGATGCCCCACTCCTCGGGGTCACTCTCGGCGTCGAATGACGGCACACCACCCGCGACGGAGTACTCCTTGCCCTTGTGCACCAGCAGCGTCGCGTCGCCGCCGTCGTCGAGGATCAGGTTGGGGCCACTGCCGTCAGGCCACATCAGCGCCTGCTCGGTGCACCACCAGTACTCCTCGAGCGTCTCGCCCTTCCAGGCGAA
>JBDSAK010000218.1:0-7621 GCA_039922195.1 Mycobacteriales bacterium | reverse complement strand
ATTGTCGGCTTCCAGACCCTCGAAGAAGCGGAGGGCATCTGCCGGCCAACCCTTGAACGTCATGGAGTCATGCCGAGGAGACCAGCCCTAGCTCGGCGGGCGCGACGAGGGCCGGGTGCTTGGGCAGGACGCGGACGGTGTAGCCGAACGGGCCGGTCTGCTCGAGCGGGATGTTGCCTTCGTAGATCCACTCACCTTCGCCGTGCTGGCCGGACGCGGTGAGCACGACGTGCTCAGCAGCGGAAATCGCGTCGCTCTCGTCGACGCGCCCGAACGCCGCCTGTACTTCGACGTCGTCCGGCCCGAGTGTGCTCAGGTCGACGATCGCGCGTACGGAAAGCTGGTCCCCCATGACGGGCATGTCGCCGCCGCTTGCCTCCACGTGGCGCACGCCGACGCCCGGCCACGCCTTCATGACCCGGCCGCGCCACTGGGCGAGACCGCGTGCACCATCGAAGTTGCCGGCAGCGAGCTGACGCGACGTCGTTGCCGACGGCACGTACAACGACGTGACGTACTCGCGAACCATCCGCGACGAGACCAGCTTCGGGGCGGTCTCGGTCAGCGTGTGCCGCACCATCTGCGTCCACCGCCGCGGCAAGCCGTCGGTGCGGTGGTAGAACCGCGGCAGCACCGAGGTCTCGAGCAGGTCGTAGATGGCGTTGGCCTCGAGGTCATCGCGGCGGTCAGCGTCGTCGACGCCCACGGCAGAGGGAATGGCCCAGCCGTTCTCACCGTCGAACAACTCGTCCCACCACCCGTCGCGGATCGACAGGTTGAGTCCGCCGTTGAGCGACGACTTCATGCCCGACGTGCCGCACGCCTCCAGCGGGCGCAGCGGGTTGTTGAGCCACACGTCGCAGCCGGAGATCAGATAGCGCGCCATTTCCATGTCGTAGTCAGGCAGGAACACGATGCGATGGCGCACATCGGCACTGTCGGCAAACAACACGATCTGCTGCACCAACTGCTTGCCGCCGTCGTCGGCCGGGTGGGCCTTGCCCGCGACAATGAGCTGCAATGGCCGCTCCTCATCGACCAGCAGGCGCTTGAGCCGGGCGGGGTCACGCAGGATGAGGGTGAGCCGCTTGTACGACGGCACCCGACGAGCGAATCCGATCGTCAGCGCTTCTGGGTCGAGCGCCGAATCGATCCAACCGAGCTCGGCGGGGGAAGCGCCGCGGGTCATCCACGAAGCGCGAAGTCGACGGCGTACCTCATCGACCAGCTCGGCGCGCATGGCCGACCGGGCCGCCCACAACTGCTCGTCGGGAACGTCGCCGAGAGCGCTCCACAGCGCGGTCTGCTCCTCCTGGGTCAATCGCGCAACGATGTGATCGGGTCCGAGCTCCTGGATGCCGCGGTGGATCCACGTCGGGGCATGCACGCCGTTGGTGACGAACCGGATGGGTACTTCGCTCGAGTCGAACCCGGGCCAGAGCCCGGCGAACATCTCGCGGGAGACGTGGCCGTGCAGTTCGCTCACGCCGTTTGCGCGCTGGCCGAGCCGCAGACCCATGAAGGCCATGTTGAAGACCGACCCGTCACCTCCGGGCTCGTCGCCGAGTTCGAGGATTCGCTCGATGGGTACGCCGGCCGCTGCGTTGTCGCCGCCGAAGTACTTTTCGATCAGCTCAGCCGGAAAACGGTCGATGCCCGCGGGCACCGGCGTGTGCGTCGTGAAGACGGTCCCGGCGCGCACTGCCTGCAGTGCGGTGTCGTAGTCGAGCCCGCTCTCCTCGGTGAGCACGCGGATCCGTTCGAGACCGAGGAAGCCGGCATGACCTTCGTTGGTGTGGAACACCTCGGGGTCGGCGCCGTACGCGCTCACCGCGCGCACTCCGCCGATGCCCAGGAGCAACTCCTGCAGCAGCCGGTGCTCGGTGGCACCGCCGTACAACCGGTCGGTCACCTCTCGCTCGCTCGGCGCATTGCTCTCGACGTCGGAGTCGAGCAGCAGCAGCGGAACGCGCCCGACCTGGGCAACCCAGATGTGCGCCCAGAGCTTGCCGCCGCCCGGCAGGTCGACATGGATCTGCTTCGGTAGGCCGGCGTCATCGGTGAGCAGGGTCAGCGGCAACCCGTGCGGGTCGATCGGCGGATAGTGCTCGAGTTGCCACCCGTCCCGCGAGAGCGACTGGCGGAAGTAGCCGCGGCGGTAGAGCAGACCCACGCCGATGATCGGTACGCCGAGGTCGCTGGCCGTCTTGAGGTGGTCACCGGCGAGGATGCCGAGGCCGCCGGAATACTGCGGCAGGACCGCGCTGATGCCGTACTCCGGCGAGAAGTACGCGATGGACCTGGGTGCGTCCTCGAGCGACTGGTACCACTTCGGCTCGGTGAGGTAGCGCTGCAGGTCGGCGTGCACTTCACCGAGCCGCCAGGCAAAGTCCTCATCCGCGGCGAGTGCGTCGAGCCGTGCTGACGAGACCTCGCCGAGCAACCGCAGCGGATCGCGACCGACCGCGTGCCAGAGCTTCGGGTCGACGCGCTCGAACAGGTCCATGGAGGGCGCGTGCCAACTCCAGCGGAGGTTCATGACCAGATCGCTCAGGCGGTCGAGCTCCGGTGGCAGTTGGGTGCGGACGGTGAACCTGCGCAGCGCTCTCATGCGTCGCAGAATATCTAGCCGGTTGTCCGTGCGTGGAATCGGTTCCGCTGTGGCATGGTCGGCATTCCGCAGTTGCGGCTCGATCAGGCTGTATTTGCCGCGTTTGCGGACTGCCCACGCGCGCTCCGATCCGGATACAGTTGCGCAATGCCCCGCTACTCTGTCGCTGAGGCCGCCCGGTTGCTGGACGTCAGCGACGACACGATGCGGCGCTGGATCGAAGCCGGGCGGATCAGCGGCGCGACGGATGCGTCCGGCCGCCGGACCGTAGAGGGGCGCGAGCTCGCGCAACTGGCCGAATCGCTGGCGACCGCGGCGGCTTCGACCGCAGGCGCATCGGCGCGCAACCGGTTCGTCGGCATCGTGACCGACGTGCGGCGCGACACGGTCATGGCGCAGGTGCAGATGCAATGTGGACCGCATCGTGTTGTGTCCTTGATGAGCCGCGATGCCGCTGACGAGCTCGGCCTGGAGCCCGGCGTGCTCGCGAGCGCGGTCATCAAGGCGACGCAGGTCGTCGTCGAGCTGCCGACATGAACGTCTCACGTCGCCGCGCCGCCGCCCTCGGCGCGGTGTTGCTGCTCGCGGGATGCGCGGGGTGCGGAAAACCCGGCGACTCGAACGCGGAGCTGCGCGCGGGCCGGGTGGTGGTCTTTTCGGCTGCCTCGCTGACGGAATCCTTCACCGTCATCGCCAACGGCTTCCAGGCGCGGCACCCCGATGTGGACGTGGAACTGGTCTTCGGCCCTTCCACGGAGCTGGCTCGGCAGGTGGTCGAAGGAGCGCGGGCGGATGTCTTCGCCGCGGCCAGCACGCCGAGCGTGGCACCCGTGATCAAGGCGGAATTGGCACTCGGGGCGCCTCGGGTGTTCGCGCGCAACCGCCTGCAGATCGCTGTTGCCGCAGGCAATCCGGCCCGCATAGGCAGTCTGGGTGACCTCGCGAACAACGGGGTGAAGTTCGCGCAGTGCGCTGTCGAGGTGCCCGGCGGGGCGGCGGCGAAGACGTTGCTGGACCTCGCGCGCGTCAACGCACAGCCGGTGACGTACGAGCGTGACGTCAAGGCTGTGCTCGCCAAGGTGCGCCTCGGCGAGGTCGATGCCGGCCTGGTCTACCGAACGGACATCCGGGCAGAGTCCAAGACTGGGCGGTCGCGCATCGCCGGTGTCGAGATCGCCGAGTCCATGCTGGCCGGCAACGACTACCCGATTCTCGCGGTCAAGCGCGCGGGCGACCGGCGCGCGGCGGGCGCCTTCGTCGAGTTCGTACTCTCGGCCGAGGGCCGCGCGGTGCTTGTCGAAGCGGGGTTCGATGTCCCGTGAGGGCGGCCGTCCGCCGCTACCTCTAGCTCTCCCCGCGGCCGTCGGCTTCGTGTTCCTGGTGTTGCCGCTGGGCGCGCTCCTCGTGCGCGCGCCGTACCGCCGGGCCGGAACCGCGCTGTTCAGCGATGAGTCGCTGCAGGCCCTGCGCCTGTCGGTGGTCACCGCATCGGTCACGACCGTGCTGGCGCTCGTGCTCGGAGTACCCCTGGCCTGGATGCTGGCCCGGTCCGACTTCCGCGGCCGTTCGATCGTCCGGGCGGTTGTGCTCGTGCCGCTGGTCCTGCCCCCCGTCGTCGGTGGTGTCGCGTTGCTGCTCGCGCTCGGGAGGCGTGGCGTCGTCGGGGGGCCGCTCTTTCGCGCGTTCGGCTGGTCGATTCCGTTCACCAGCGCGGCGGTGGTGATTGCTCAGTTGTTCGTCGCCATGCCGTTCCTGATCGTGACGGTCGAGGGAGCACTGCGAGGACTCGACGGCCGGTACGACGACGCGGCGGCGACGCTCGGCGCGTCCCGCTGGTTCACCTTCCATCAGGTGACGCTGCCGATGATCGCCCCCGGGATCACCGCTGGGGCGGCCCTGTGCTGGGCCCGGGCGCTCGGGGAGTTCGGCGCCACCATCACCTTCGCCGGCAACTACCCGGGCACGACCCAGACCATGCCGATCAAGGTCTACCTGGCGCTGGAGACCGATCCCGACGCGGCGATCGCCCTCAGCCTGATGCTGCTGCTCGTCTCGGTGGTCATCCTGGCCCTGCTGCGCGAGAAGTGGCTGCGGGTATGACGGCTGCCGCCGCACCCGCCGACGACGTCGTCCTTGCCGCGGACGTCGGCTGCCGCCGCGGGGGCTTCCGCGTCGACGCCGCCTTCACGATCAGGGAGGGCACACTCACGGCGCTCGTCGGGCCGAACGGCTCCGGCAAGAGCACGGTGCTGCGCGCGCTCGCCGGTCTCCTGCCGATGGACCGCGGCACCGTGACCCTGGACCGCAAGCTCCTGGCCGATCCGTCGTCCGGGACCCACGTTCGGGTCGAGGAACGACCGATCTCACTGGTCTTCCAGGACCATCTGCTGTTCCCGCGGATGTCCGCGCGCGACAACGTCGCGTTCGGGCTGCGAGCGCGCGGCATGACGAAGGCCGCGGCGCGATCGCGGGCCGACCTGTTGCTCGGGTCCATGGGCCTGACCGACCGGGCGAGCGCGCGCGCGACCCAGCTGTCAGGCGGGGAAGCCCAGCGCGTCGCTCTCGCTCGCGCGCGCGCCGTGTCGCCGCGGCTGCTCTTGCTCGACGAGCCGTTCGCCGCCATGGACCAGCATGTCCGCGCCTCGATGCGCGCCGACCTGAAGGCGCATGTCAGTGCCGACAGCGGCGCCACCTTGCTCGTCTCACACGACCCGCTCGACGTGCTCGTGCTGGCGGACGAGGTCGTCGTGCTCGAAGAAGGGAGGATCGCGCAGACCGGCACCCCGGCCGAACTCGCGAATCGCCCGCGTACCGACTACGTCGCCCGTCTCGCCGGACTCAATCTGCTGCGCGGGAGAGCGCGCGGAATGCACGCCGACGTCGGACGGGCGGTGGTCGCGCTGGATGCGGCGTACGACGGCGAGGTCTTCATCGCGATCCGGCCGACGTCGATCGCGGTTCATCGGGTCCAGCCTGAGGGCAGCCCGCGAAACGTCTGGCCGGCGACGGTCGGGAGCGTCGAACTGCACGGCGACCAGGTGCGCCTGACGACACTGGGACCAGTCGCGCTGCGCGCCGACGTCACCAGGTCGGCGGCCGCCGAGCTCGGCCTGAACCCCGGGTTGCCGGTGTGGCTGTCGGTGAAAGCCACGGAAGTCACGGCGTACCCGGCCTGACGCGGTTGGCTGTCAGCCGCGCAACGCGGGTAGGTTCGGCCGTGTGATCGGTCGCATCCCCATCGGCAATATCCGTCCATCGGTCGCCGGTGGCCGCTGGCCGGCTCGCGCCGTCGTGGGCCAAACCCTCACCGTGGGCGCGACAGCGTTCCGCGAGGGCCACGACCACATCGGCGCCGGTGTGGTGCTCCGGCCGCCGGACGGCGGCAAACTCCCGCTCGTCCGCCTGCGCGAGATCAACCACGGCCTGGCGCAGTGGGAGGGCGACATCACGGTCGACCAGCCGGGGCGCTGGTCTTTCGTCATCGAGGCCTGGGGCGACCCGATCGGCACGTGGCGGCACGGCATCGAGCTCAAACACGCGGCCGGCGTACCGATCGGACTTGAACTCGAGGAAGGCGCGCTGCTGTACGAGCGCGCGCTGAAGGGCGCGCCGAAGTCCGAACGCGGGCGGCTCACTGCGGCCATCGACGCGCTCCGCGACGAGAGGCTCGATGAGGCGGGTCGCCTCGCCGCGGCGATCGACCCTGAGCTGATCGAGTTGCTGGCCGCGCATCCGGTGCGCGATCTGGTGACGACGAGCGAGCGCCACGCAATCTGGGTCGACCGGCCGCGGGCACTTTTCTCCGCGTGGTACGAGATGTTTCCGCGCTCCGTGTGCGCGAGCAACGGCCGCGGCGGGACGTTGCGCGACGCGGCAACGGATTTGCGGCGCATCGCGCAGATGGGCTTCGACGTCGTCTACCTGCCGCCGATCCACCCGATCGGCGTCACGCACCGCAAGGGAGCCAACAACACCCTGACGGCGAGCCCGACCGATCCCGGTAGCCCGTGGGCGATCGGCGGCGCTGCCGGCGGTCATGACGCCATCGACCCGGCGCTCGGCTCGTTTGCCGACTTCGACACGTTCGTGGCGCAGGCGGGCAAGCTCGGCATGGAAGTCGCCCTCGACTTCGCGTTGCAGTGCTCGCCCGACCACCCGTGGGTGACTGCGCATCCGGAGTGGTTCACGACGCGCGCAGACGGGACGATCGCGTACGCCGAAAACCCGCCGAAGAAGTACCAGGACATCTATCCGCTCAACTTCGACAACGACCCGGAGGGTCTCTCGTCGGAGTGCCTGCGGATCCTTCGGCTCTGGATCAGCCACGGTGTGCGCATCTTCCGCGTCGACAATCCGCACACCAAACCCGTCGCCTTCTGGGAGTGGTTGATCGCGGAGGTCAAGCGCACCGACCCCGACGTGCTCTTCCTCGCGGAGGCGTTCACCCGCCCGCCGATGATGCAGACCCTCGCGCAGGTCGGCTTCACCCAGTCCTACACATACTTCACCTGGCGCACCACGAAGGCCGAGCTGCAGGAGTACTGCGAGGAGCTCGCGCACACCGATGTCGCTGACTACATGCGCCCCAACTTCTGGCCCAACACACCCGACATCCTGCACGACTACCTGCAGTACGGCGGACTCCCGGCCTTCTCGATCCGCGCCACGTTGGCAGCACTTCTGACGCCAAGCTGGGGCATGTACTCGGGCTACGAGCGGTGCGAGGCCACCGCCGTGCGACCGGGCTCGGAGGAGTACCTCGATTCCGAGAAGTTCCAGTACCGCCCGCGTGACTACGCGGACGCGCCGCTCACCGCGCATCTGACGTTACTGAACCGGCTGCGCCGCGAACACCCAGCCCTGCAGTGGCTGCGCAACCTGCGCTTCCACGACACCAACAACTCTCACGTGATGGCGTTCTCGAAGTCACACGGTGCCGATCGCGTCCTCGTGGTCGTCAACCTCGACCCGCACCACGTACACGAAGCCACCGTCTCGCTCGACATGACC
>JBDSAK010000217.1:0-14182 GCA_039922195.1 Mycobacteriales bacterium | reverse complement strand
GTGCCGCGCCTGAAGGCGCGCTACCGCGCCGAGCTGGCTCCGGCGCTGCGCGAGCAGTTCGGCTACAGCAACGTCATGCAGATCCCGACGGTCACGAAGATCGTCGTCAACATGGGCGTCGGCGAGGCGGCCCGCGACTCGAAGCTGATCGAGGGCGCGATCCGCGACATCACCGCGATCACCGGCCAGAAGCCGTCAGTACAGAAGGCGACCAAGTCGATCGCGCAGTTCAAGCTGCGCGAGGGCATGCCCATCGGCGTCAAGGTCACCTTGCGGGGCGACCGCATGTGGGAGTTCCTCGACCGCTTGCTGTCGGTCGCGCTGCCGCGCATCCGGGACTTCCGCGGCCTGTCGCCCAAGCAGTTCGACGGCAACGGCAACTACACGTTCGGTGTGACCGAGCAGTCGCTCTTTCACGAGATCGACCAGGATCGCATCGACCGCGCACGAGGCATGGACATCACGCTCGTGACGACCGCAAAGACCGACGACGAGGGGCGGGCGCTGCTGCGCCTGCTCGGCTTTCCCTTCAAGGAGTCCTGAGCATGGCGAAGAAGGCCCTAGTCAACAAGGCCGCGGGGAAGCCCAAGTTCAAGGTCCGCGGCTACACCCGCTGCAGCCGCTGCGGGCGACCGCGCGCGGTCTACCGGGTGTTCGGCCTGTGCCGCATCTGCTTCCGGCAGATGGCGCACAACGGCGAACTGCCCGGTATCACCAAGTCCAGCTGGTAACACCCGAACGCCGAAGGTCCGCCCACGGGCGGATACCACGGTGAGAGAGGCCGATGCGCAATGACGATGACCGACCCGATCGCAGACATGCTCACCCGTCTGCGGAACGCCAACCACGCCTATCACGAGCGCGTGGTAATGCCGCACAGCAAGATCAAGACCCACATAGCTGAGATCCTCCAGCAGGAGGGCTACATCGCCGGCTGGTCGACCGAGGACGGCGAAAAGGGCAAGAACCTTGCCGTCGATCTCAAGTACGGTCCCAACCGCGAGCGCACCATTGCCGGCGTACGCCGCATCTCCAAGCCGGGTCTGCGCGTTTACGCGAAGGCGGGCAGCCTGCCGCGCGTTCTCGGCGGCCTCGGCGTGGCGATCATCTCGACATCCACTGGCCTGCTGACCGACAAGCAGGCCAGCAAGAGAGGCGTAGGTGGGGAAGTCCTCGCCTACGTCTGGTAGGGCAGGACTGCTATGTCTCGAATCGGACGCTTGCCGATCCCGGTCCCCTCCGGTGTCGACATCACCATTGACGGTCGCGACGTCACGGTCAAGGGACCGAAGGGCACCCTGACGCACACCCTCGTCGAGCCGATCAGCATCGCGCGCGAAGACGACAACCTGCTCGTGACGCGGCCCGACGACGAGCGCGACAGCCGCGCCCGGCACGGTCTGACGCGCACCCTCGTGGCCAACATGGTCACCGGCGTCACCGCCGGCTACGAGAAGAACCTCGAGATCGTCGGCGTCGGTTACCGCGTCGCGGCGAAGGGTTCCAACCTCGAGTTCGCCCTCGGTTTCAGCCACCCGGTGCTCATCGAGCCGCCGGACGGCATCACCTTCGAGGTGCAGGCACCGACGCGCTTCGTCGTCCGCGGCATCGACAAGCAGAAGGTCGGCGAGGTCTCCGCCAAGATCCGCAAGTTGCGCAAGCCCGACCCGTACAAGGGTAAGGGCGTGCGTTACCAAGGCGAGGTCGTCCGTCGCAAGGTCGGAAAGACAGGGAAGTAATGAACACTTCGATGGCGAGGCGGATCGGCCGCGCACGGCGCCACTTCCGGCTGCGCAAGAAGGTCGCCGGTACGGCGGCCCGCCCGCGGCTTGTCGTGACCCGGTCCAGCCGGCACATCTACGCGCAGGTCGTCGACGACACGCTCGGTCGCACGTTGGTCTCAGCGTCCACGCTGGACGAGACCCTGCGCACCGGCGGCGGCGACAAGAAGGAGCGTGCGGCGAGGGTCGGCGCGCTCGTCGCGGAGCGGGCGAAGGAAGCCGGCATCGGCGCCGTCGTCTTCGACCGCGGCGGAAACAAGTACCACGGTCGCATCGCCGCGCTGGCCGATGCCGCCCGCGAGAGCGGGCTCGACTTCTGATGGTCACGAACGCATGTACGGCAACTGAGATGAGGAACAACTGATGCCAGGTCCCCAGCGCCGCGGCGGCACGGGTGCAGGCACGGGCACAGGTACCGGTAGCGGTACAGGTGCGGGTGCAGGCGCCGGTGGCGGCGGCAACGACAGGCAGCGCGGCGGTCAGCGCGAGGGTCGCGGTGGCGGCGCCGACAAGAGTTCCCACATCGAGCGCGTCGTCGCGATCAACCGTGTCGCGAAGGTCGTCAAGGGTGGTCGGCGGTTCTCGTTCACCGCGCTCGTCATCGTCGGCGACGGTGACGGTTCGGTCGGTGTCGGCTACGGCAAGGCCAAGGAGGTGCCCGCCGCGATCGCGAAGGGCGTCGAGGAGGCCAAGAAGCACTTCTTCAAGGTTCCGCGTATCGGCGTCACCATCCCGCACCACGTGCAGGGTGAAGCGGCGGCGGGCGTGGTGCTGTTGAAGCCGGCCAGCCCCGGCACCGGCGTCATCGCCGGCGGCCCGGTGCGCGCCGTACTCGAGTGCGCCGGAATCCACGACGTGCTGAGCAAGTCCCTCGGATCGTCCAACCCGATCAACATCGTCCATGCGACGGTCGCGGCCCTCAAGGGTCTGAGCCGTCCCGAGGAGATCGCGGCCCGTCGTGGCCTGCCGATCGAGGACGTCGCGCCCGCCGCCATGCTGCGTGCCCGCGCGGCGGCAGGGTCGTCCTGATGGGCACCCGGCTGAAGGTCACGCAGGTCAAGTCCGGCGTCGGTGGCAAGTTCAACCAGCGTCAGACGCTGCGCAGCCTCGGCTTGAAGCGGATGCACGACGTCGTCGTCAAGGAAGACCGGCCAGAGATCCGCGGCATGATCAACACGGTTATCCACCTGGTCACCGTCGAGGAGGTCACCGAATGAGCATGAAGGTGCACCACCTGCGCCCCGCGCCAGGTTCACACACCCCGAAGACCCGCGTCGGTCGAGGCGAGGGTTCCAAGGGCAAGACGGCCGGCCGCGGCACGAAGGGCACCAAGGCCCGCTACCAGGTGCCCGCGGCGTTCGAGGGCGGCCAGATGCCACTGCATATGCGGCTGCCGAAGCTCAAGGGCTTCAAGAACCGCTTCCGGGTCGAGTACCAGGTCGTCAATCTCGACCGGCTCGAGGAGCTGTTCCCCGACGGCGGCGACATCGATGTCGACGCGCTCGTCGAGAGGGGCCTCGTCCGTTCCGGTCACCTGGTCAAGGTGCTCGGCGACGGTGAACTCTCGGCGAAACTCAACATCTCCGCGCACAAGTTCTCGGCGAGTGCGCGCGACAAGATCACGTCTGCGGGCGGCACGGTTACGGAGCTCTAATCGTTGGACGTCAGTGCGCCCCGCGGCTCGCGGCTGGTTTCGGCCGGCGTAACGCCGTGGGGCACACTGTTTACTAGGGTCAATGCACGACGGTGACGCCCGCCGACACGGCCGGCGCACGGCATGAGATCGTCAGGAGGAGCTGTGCTCGGGGCTTTCGTCTCCGCTTTCAGAGCGCCGGACTTGCGCAAGAAGCTGCTCTTCACGTTCGCGATCATGGCGTTGTTCCGGCTCGGCTCGATCGTGCCCGCGCCGGGCGTCGACACCCGAGCGATCCGCGGCTGTCTATCCAGCGCTGACAGCAGTGGCGCATTCGGGCTCATGCAGCTCATCAGCGGAGGCGCGCTCCTGCAGCTCTCGGTCTTCGCGCTCGGCATCATGCCGTACATCACCAGCAGCATCATCATGCAGCTGCTGACTGTTGTGATCCCCCGGCTCGAGCGGCTCCGCGAGGAGGGCGAGTCGGGCAACCAGAAGATCACGCAATACACCCGCTACGTGACGATCGCGCTCGCGATCCTGCAATCGACCGTTATCGTCAGCCTGGCTCGCACCGACCGCCTCATCCCCGGCTGCTCCGGCATCCTCCCGGACACCAGCGTCATCAGGGTCGGCACGATCGTCGTCACCATGACCGCCGGCACCGCAATGATCATGTGGCTCGGTGAACTCATCACCGACCGCGGCATCGGCAACGGTATGTCGTTGTTGATCTTCACGTCCATCTCGTCGCGGTTGCCGGCGGAGGGTGGCCGCATCCTGGCCTCCGCCGGTGGCTTCGTCTTCTCCGTCGTCCTGCTGCTCGGCTTGGTCATCGTGGTCGGCGTCATCGCCATCGAGCAGTCCCAACGGCGCATCCCCGTGCAGTACGCGAAGCGCATGATCGGCCGTCGGCAGTACGGCGGCACGCAGACGTACATCCCCATGAAGGTCAACCAGGCCGGCGTCATCCCGGTCATCTTCGCGTCGTCGCTGCTCTACCTGCCGCAACTCATCGGCGGCGTGACGTCCAACCCGCGGGTCACGAGGTTCATCGCGGACTACCTGACCCGGGGCAACCACCCCATCTACATGCTGATCTACACCGGCCTGATCATCTTCTTCGCCTACTTCTACACAGCGATCACGTTCAACACGGTGGAGATCAGCGACAACATGAAGAAGTACGGAGGTTTTATTCCTGGGATCAGACCGGGACGGCCGACCGCGGAGTACCTGGATTACATTCTGAATCGGATCACGCTGCCGGGCGCCCTGTTCCTTTCGGCGATCACGGTTGGCCCGTTCTTCCTGCTGAGTCTCACGCGCGGCAACCAGTTCCCGTTCGGCGGCACCGCGGTACTGATCATGGTCGGCGTCGGCCTCGAAACCGTGAAGCAGATCGAGAGTCAGCTGATGATGCGCAACTACGAGGGATTCTTGCGCTAGTGCGCCTTGTGCTGGTCGGGCCACCCGGTGCTGGCAAGGGCACCCAGGCGCAGTTCATCGCGCAGGCCTGCCGCGTGCCCAAGATTGCCACGGGCGACATCTTTCGCGCCAACGTCACCGACGGCACACCGCTGGGCAAGGCGGCCAAGGAGTTCATGGACGCCGGTGACCTCGTACCGGACGAAGTCACCATCGAGATGGTCAGGGAGCGGCTCACGCACAGCGACGTGGCGGGCGGCTTCCTGATGGACGGCTTTCCGCGCACGGTTCCACAGGCGGAGGTACTCGATGACATGCTCTCCGCACATGACGCCAGACTCAACGCCGCACTCGAACTGGTCGTCGACACCGACGAAGTTGTTCGCCGGCTGTCCGGGCGGCGCACCTGTCGCACGTGCAACCACGTCTGGCACCTGGACTTCGACCCGCCCGCCGACGCTGAGGCCTGCGACCACTGTGGCGGCCAGTTGTTCCAGCGCGACGACGACCGCGAGCAGACCATCAGGCACCGGCTCGAGGTCTACCTCGCGCAGACCGAGCCGCTGGTGGATTTCTACGGCGAACGGGGCATTCTTATCGGTATCGACGCCATCGGCCCGGTCGACGACGTCACCACTCGCGCTGTCGAAGCGCTGCGCCGTTTCCGCCCCTGAGACCAGCCAGCTTTCCGGCAGGAGATGTCAGTGATTGAGCTCAAGAGCGACCCGGAGATTGCGCTGATGCGCGAGGCCGGGCTGATCGTGGCCGCCGCGCTCGCCGCCAGCCGCGCGGCGGTGGCGCCCGGCCAGACCACGGCGGACCTGGACGCTGTGGCGGAGAAGGTCATTCGCGGCGCGGGCGCGATTCCGTCGTTCAAGGGCTACCAAGGCTTTCCGGCGACTCTGTGCACGTCGATCAACGACGAGATCGTCCACGGGATCCCCAATTCCAAGCGGCCGCTGCGAGAGGGTGACATCGTCTCGATCGACTGCGGTGCCATTGTCGGCGGCTTCCACGGAGACTCGGCAATCACCGTCGGCGTCGGCGACGTGGCGCCGCACCTCGAAGACCTCATGCGGGTCTGTGAGGACGCGCTCTGGCGCGGTCTTGCGGCTGCTCACCTCGGCGGCCGCGTCACGGACATCGGCGCCGCCATCGAGGGCTACGTCCGGCCCTTCGGGTACGGGATTGTGGAGGAGTACGTCGGTCACGGTATCGGCACGGCGTTGCACCAACCGCCGAATGTCCCCAATTTCGGGAAACCGGGTCGCGGACCCAAGCTGGAGCGCGGGCTGGTGCTGGCGGTCGAACCGATGGTCAATCTCGGCACCAGATACACCCGTCAACTCGAGGATGGCTGGACGGTCGTCACGCAGGACGGCCTGCCGTCGGCCCACTTCGAGCACACATTCACCCTCACCGACGAGGGTCCGTGGGTGCTGACCGCGGAGGACGGCGGCAGGGGACGACTCGCAGACCTGCTGGGCAGAGCTTCCTAGCCTGGGCCACAGCGCCAGCTATCGGCGCAGTGACAGTGACCCGAATGGCGCTCAGCCAACACGCCGAAAGTGCCGATACTTCTGTATGCCCCGCAGCCCGTCGCGCGCCCTTGTGCGCCGCTCCGCCCTGGCAGTGGCGCTGCTCAGCGTCGCCGCGAGCGTGCTCGTCCCGAGCTCCGCGTCGTACGCCGACGGTGGCCTCAGCGTGCAACCGCTGGCCGCACCGGTCATCACCGAGGCGGCCGACTACGCGACCACGGCCTTCGCCGATCCATGGGACTACTCGAACGCCGAAGACATCAGGGCATACGGCGGCGGCACCGTCGCCGGCGGCCGGTTGTCATTCACGAGCGGCGACGGCTACCGGGCCGACCTCATTCCGTACATTCCGGGAGCGGCGCCAATCGGCCGGGACGGCGCGCGCGCACCGCTCGACGGGCGCCGGTTCACCAATCTCTCGCTGCGGCTCTACAGCTCCAACGGGGGCTCGGCGGCGGTGCTCTGGACCAGTTGCGACTGGACCAACACCGCATGCAGGGGGTCGAAGAACTTCCGCGTCTTCCCCGGCTGGCAGACCGTCGTCCTGCCGCTCGCGGGGGCAACGAACTGGACGCGAGTCATCGGGCTGAAGCTCCTGCCGACCAACGTCGCAGGCACGCAGATCCACCTCGACTGGGTCCGCGCGTATGCACCGGAGACCCCGGTCGACGTCACGTGGACCGACGAGTCGCCGGGCCGCGCCGCGACCCTGTACTGGGACACCGACAGCGACCAGAGCAACAACACGGCCGGCAACCCGGGCTGGGGACCGGTGGGCGGCCTGCGGCTGACCGCTGATGTCAACACGCTCGCCTTTGATGCGTCGGCGTACCCGTCCGGCTCCTACCAGTTCTACGTGAGTTCGACGGGTGGCAACTCGACGACCGGTGACGCGCTCAGGGTCGTTCCCCGGCCGCGGCCGGTGATCGACACGCCCAGCATGACGAGTGGCGCCGACTACGCGACGGTCATCCGCAAGAACGCCTGGGACATGTCGCAGGCAACCGACGGCACCACCCAGTTCTCGGTCGGCCGGTTCGCCGGGGGGGTCCTCACCGGCCGCAACATCGGCGGCAACCGCGACCCTGCGGTGACGCTCGCCGTCCCGACGCCCATTGCCGGATCGCGTTTCCACTACGCCAACTTCCGGATGTGGATCGAAGGCCCGTTCAGCATCGGCTTCGAGCCCGGGGGCGGAATGATGGCGCGCATCACCTGGAAGGTTGCCGGCTCGAATGTCTGGCAGAACACCAACGACCTCGTGGTCTACCCGGGCTGGAACGACATCGTGATCGACCTGGCGACCAACCCGGCGTCGAAGATCATCGAGCCGGACCAGCAGGGCGCCAAGATCGGCTGGGCCGGCAAGCAGATCGTCACCATGCGGCTCGATCCGAACGAGGACGTCGGCCGCAAGAACTGGCGGGTCGACTTCGTGCGACTCACCGAGACGCCGAACGCCCTCGGCGCGTACGACATCACGCTGCACGACTCGGTCGCGCAGCCAGACTCGACCGTCGAGATCTGGGCGGACAAGACGTTCGGCACCTACACCGGGCGTCAGCTCGTCACCGGCCTGCCGGTCACGGCGGGCGGTCCAACGACGTTCCACTGGGATCCGGGCCTCGACGTACCGGCCGGCACGTACTGGATCTGGGCCAAGGTCAAGAACGCCGTCGGTGAGACGCGCGTCTACTCGGCCGCACCGGTCACGATCAAGCCGCTGGCCGGCGTCCAGTAGCCGTCCGCCGGGCGCCAGCAACGCAGGATTGTCAAAAGCCGAGCTGGAATCCCCGCGTGCGGGCAGCTCAGGGTTTGTCAAAGTGATCGCTTTGTGGCCGCGCGGCCGTACGCCGCCAGGGGTGCAGTTGTCTCGCGGCACGCCGGGGACGTACACTTTCTTTTCGGCTCGCGGGCTGGCTGCTCTCGCGCGCTCCTCTTGACTTGCACCGCCCACTTGCTCGCTACGAAGAATTGCGGAGGCACATGCCCAAGAAAGACGGGGCTATTGAGATCGAGGGCACGGTAGTCGAACCATTGCCGAACGCGATGTTCCGGGTCGAGCTGGAGAACGGTCACAAGGTGCTCGCCCACATCAGCGGCAAGATGCGGATGCACTACATCCGCATCCTCCCGGGCGACCGGGTCGTGGTCGAGCTCAGCCCGTACGACCTCACCCGCGGGCGCATCGTCTACCGCTACAAGTAGCCACCCAGCTTTGCGTACACGTCAGCCAGCTCACAACAACGAGGGTCATCAGTCGTGAAGGTCAAGCCGAGCGTCAAGAAGATCTGTGACAAGTGCAAGGTGATCCGTCGGCATGGCCGCGTCATGGTCATCTGCGACAACCTGAGGCACAAGCAGCGTCAGGGCTAGTACTACCGGGCGCCCGCCATTACGGCGAGCGCCGCCAACGCCTTCCACTCGCGCCCAGCAAGGCGCGATACCCCCGGCCCGGAGGCCAGGGCCCCAGCGCTCGTCGCCGGGGACGGAAGTGCGGCAGACCTCCGGATTGGTACCAAGGAGTCATCGTGGCCCGTCTGGCCGGCGTCGACCTCCCCCGCGACAAGCGGATGGAGATCGCGCTCACGTACATCTTCGGCATTGGCCGTACCCGCGCCAAGCAGGCCTGTGTGGCCACCGGTGTGAGCCCGGACCTGAGGTCCAAGGACCTCGGCGACGAGGACCTCATCAAGCTGCGCGACTACATCGACGCCAACTTCAAGGTCGAGGGCGACCTGCGACGTGAAGTCGCGCAGGACATCCGCCGCAAGATCGAAATCGGTTCGTACCAGGGCATCCGGCACCGCCGGGGTCTCCCCGTTCGTGGGCAGCGGACGCACACCAACGCCCGCACCCGCAAGGGCCCGAAGAAGACCGTCGCCGGCAAGAAGAAGGCCGGCAAGAAGTAAGTACGGCTTCGCACAGGCCCACCACGACTTTCAAGGAGACACCGAGCAATGCCCCCAAAGACCCGAGCGGCCGGCGCCAAGAAGGTGCGCCGCAAGGAAAAGAAGAACATCGCGCACGCCCACGCTCACATCAAGAGCACGTTCAACAACACGATCGTGTCGATCACGGACCCGAGCGGCAACGTCATCGCGTGGGCCAGTGCCGGCCACGTCGGCTTCAAGGGTTCGCGCAAGTCGACGCCGTTCGCGGCGCAACTTGCCGCCGAGAGCGCCGCCCGTAAGGCGCAGGAGCACGGTGTCCGCAAGGTCGACGTGTTCGTCAAGGGTCCCGGTTCGGGACGTGAGACCGCGATCCGCTCGCTGCAGGCGACCGGGCTCGAGGTCGGACAGATCCAGGACGTGACCCCCATCCCGCACAACGGCTGCCGGCCTCCCAAGCGCCGACGCGTCTGAGACCGGGAACTAGGAGATATAGACAATGGCTAGGTACACCGGTCCCGACTGCCGCCGCTGCCGCCGGGAGAAGATGAAGCTGTTCCTCAAGGGCAGTAAGTGCGAATCGCCCAAGTGCCCGATCGAGATCCGGCCCTACCCGCCGGGCGAGCATGGGCGTGGCCGCACGAAGGAGAGCGAGTACCTCCTCCAGAAGCGCGAGAAGCAGAAGTGTGCGCGCATCTACGGCATTCTCGAGAAGCAGTTCCGTGGCTACTACGAGGAAGCCAACAAGAAGCAGGGCAAGACCGGCGAGAACCTGCTGCGCATCCTCGAGTCCCGCCTCGACAACGTCGTCTACCGCGCCGGCTTCGCCAAGAGCCGCGACATGGCCCGCCAGGTCGTCAAGCACGGGCACGTCGTCGTCAACGGCAAGAAGGTCGACATTCCGTCGTACCGCGTCAGCGACAACGACATCGTCGAGATCCGCGAGAAGTCGCGCGGCCTCACGCCGTTCGTCGTGGCCAAGGCCGAAGCGGGCGAGCGCCCGGTGCCGCCGTGGCTCGAGGTCATCAGCTCGCAGATGCGCGTGCTCGTGCACACTCTCCCGACGCGCCAGATCATCGACACACCAGTTCAAGAGCAGCTGATCGTCGAGTTGTACAGCAAGTAGGGCACCACAACTCAAGAGCACGTACGCAGACAGGGCGGCATATAGCGGCCGCCCGATATAGACGGAGGACTACCCAGTGCTGATCGCACAGCGTCCGACCCTGACCGAGGAAACGGTCGCCGACAACAGGTCGCGGTTCATCATCGAGCCGCTTGAGCCCGGCTTCGGCTACACCCTCGGCAACTCCCTGCGCCGCACACTGCTCTCGTCGATCCCGGGCGCCGCAGTGACGTCGATTCGCATCGACGGCGTACTCCACGAGTTCTCGACAGTTCCGGGAGTCAAGGAAGACGTCACCGACGTCATCCTCAACCTCAAGGAGCTCGTCGTCTCGAGCGAGTCCGACGAGCCGGTCGTCATGTACTTGCGCAAGCAGGGTCCTGGCGACGTGACGGGTGCCGACATCGCACCGCCGGCCGGGGTCGAGATCCACAACCCCGATCTGCACATCGCGACGATCAACAAGAAGGGCAAGCTCGAAATCGAGCTGACCGTCGAGCGTGGTCGCGGCTACGTGTCCGCCGTGCAGAACAAGCAGGTGGGTCAGGAGATCGGGCGCATTCCGGTCGACTCGATCTACTCGCCGGTGCTCAAGGTGAAGTACGAAGTGCAGGCGACCCGCGTCGAGCAGATGACCAACTGGGACAAGTTGATCGTCGACGTCGAGACCAAGTCCTCGCTGTCGCCGCGCGACGCCATCGCGTCCGCCGGGAAGACGCTGGTCGGCCTGTTCGGTCTGGCGCAGGAGCTCAACGCCGAAGCCGAGGGCATCGACATCGGACCGTCGCCGGCGGAGGGCGCGCTTGCCGCGGACCTCGCGCTGCCGATCGAGGAGATGGACCTCACCGTCCGCTCCTACAACTGCTTGAAGCGCGAGGGCATCCACACCGTGGGCGAACTCATCACGCGCAGCGAGGCCGACCTGCTCGACATCCGCAACTTCGGTGCGAAGTCCATCGACGAGGTCAAGGGCAAGCTGCACTCGATGGGTCTTGCACTCAAGGACTCCCCTCCCGGCTTCGACCCCGGTACGGCGGCCGCTGCTTACGGCGGCGACGACTTCGACGGCTTCGACACCGAAGACCAGGCCTGACGCATTCCGTGACCCGGCGCGGCAACGCGCCCGGGGCCGCGGCTTTACTAGGAGAGACCAGCTATGCCTACCCCCACCAAGGGTCCCCGCCTCGGCGGCAGCCCGCAGCACCAGCGGCACATCCTGTCGAACCTGGCGACGGCGCTGTTCGAGCACGGCCGCATCACCACGACCGAGGCGAAGGCGAAGAAGCTGCGACCGCTCGCGGAGAAGCTGATCACCTTCGGCAAGAAGGGCGACCTGCACGCCCGTCGCCAGGTGTTGCGCGTCGTCCGCCGCAAGGACGTCGTACACACGCTGTTCGCCGAGATCGGGCCGCGCTTCTCCGAGCGCCCGGGTGGCTACACGCGCATCACGAAGATCGGTCCGCGCAAGGGTGACAACGCGCCGATGGCCGTGATCGAGCTCGTCGAGGCACAGACCGTCGCCCAGCAGGCCGTGGGCGAAGGCGAGAAGGCGCGCGGCACCAAGTTCGCGCCGCGCCGCCGCAAGGCTGCCGACGCCACGTCGTCGAGCACCGCGACCGCCGCGCCGGCTGCGACCGCCGACGCCGACGACGAGTCGACGCAGGCACCGGTGCCGACCGAGGGTGACACCGAAGACGGCGGGCTCGCCGAGGGCGCGGCGGCAGAGGCCGATCTCGCGGACGAGGAGAGTTCGGATGCACCTGTATCGGATGCACCTGAATCGGATGCACCTGTAGTCGAGGCACCCGACGGTGCCGACGGAGCCGCGCTGGTCGACGACGGCGCCGACACCGATTCCGGTGCCGGCCACCAAGCCGAATCCGCCGACGAGACCTCGCAGGCCGAAGGCGAAGACACCGCTTCAAACTGACATGACACCGCCCGATGCGAGCGTCCGGCTCCGGCTTGACGTCGCCTACGACGGCAGCCCGTTCAGCGGCTGGGCACGACAACCCGAACGACCGACCGTGCAGGGTGTCCTCGAGGACGCCCTGTCCGTCGTTTTCGGGGTGCCTTTCGCGCTGACAGTGGCGGGCCGCACCGACGCCGGCGTGCATGCGACAGGCCAGGTCTGCCATGCCGACATCACCAGGGACGCCTGGGTGGCGGCAATGGCCGGGCACGTCATCCGCCGCGTCAACGGCGTACTCCCTTCCGAAGTGCGGGTGCTCGACATGCGACGGGTGCCGGACACCTTTGATGCGCGCTTCGGTGCGCTCTGGCGGCGGTACGTCTATCGCGTCAGCGACGCCGAGTACGGCGGACTGCCGCTCAATCGCAGTGACACCGTGTGGCATCCGCGCCCCCTCGGCCTGCGCAAGATGCAGGCCGCGTCCAAGCACCTGGTCGGCCAGCACGATTTCGCGGCGTTCTGCCGGCGCCGCGAGGGAGCGACCACGGTGCGCACGCTGCGCAAGCTCTCCTGGACGCGCACGGCCGATGGCGTCCTGAGCGCGACCGTGGAGGCCGATGCCTTTTGCCACCAGATGGTCCGCAGTCTCGTCGGCACCATCCTGGCCGTCGGTGACGGGCGCAAGCCGGCGGAGTGGGTCGGCGACGTCCTGCGCAGCGGCGATCGTCAGCGTGCTGGCGCGGTAGCGCCCGCCCATGGCCTGACGCTGGTCGAAGTTCGCTATCCGCCAGATTCGCGGCTCGCGTCGAGGGCTGCGCAGGCGCGTAACCGCCGGGACGAGCCCGTCGACTGAGCGCGGCGGCCGTAGCCGCGCCGGCTAAGAGCTGTCAGGAAGATTTGCGGATTCAGCCACAAGGGCATAGCGAAACTGCCACACTTCGGTCATGAATGGGAAAATCCGCGACGTCCTCCTGTCCCATGCGCGACTGCCAGCACCCGTCGATGCACTCGGCGACAGCGACGATCTGTACGCCGCCGGGATGACGTCCTACGCCAGCATCAATGTGATGCTCGGCCTCGAGGAAGCGTTCGACGTCGAGTTCCCCGATCGCTTGCTCACCCGGGCGGCGTTCAGCAGCATCGACGCCATCGGGGCGGCCATCACCGAGCTGAGCGCACTGACACCAAGCGAATGACGGTTGCCGTGCCGAGGACGGATGTCCTTCACGACGCGGTCCGCGCCGCCCGACCTGTTGCGGCGGAACACGCCGACGCGGTCGACCGCGGTGCCCGGTTCCCGCACGAAGCGATCGCCGTCCTGCGCGACAGCGGAGCCCTGTCAGCGCTCGTGCCTGCCACGTTGGGTGGGCCGGGAGCCTCGGTCTCCGAGATCGCCCATGCGTGCACCGCAATCGCGCGCAGCTGCAGTGCGACCGGGATGGTCTTTGCAATGCACGCGATCCAGGTGGCCACGCTAGTCCGCCATGGCGCCGCAGCGCCGTTCTTCGCCGACCACCTCGCCGGGTTGGTCGCCACACCACGCCTGCTCGCTTCCGTCACGTCCGAGATCGGCACCGGCGGAGACATGGGACGGTCCGTGGCGGCGCTGTCACCGGTCGGACCCGAGTCGCTGGCCTTCTCCAAGAGCGCCCCGACGGTGAGCTACGGCGCACAGGCGGACGACCTCGTGACGACGGTACGCCGCGACGAGTCGGCCGCTCCGGGCGATCAGGTTCTCGTGCTGACGCAAACCGGTCAGCATGTCCTCGAGCCGATGGGCACCTGGGATTCTCTCGGCATGCGCGGGACGTGTTCGCCCGGATTCCGTATCCGCGCCGAGCTACCGGCGGAACAGGTGCTGCCCGTGCCGTTC
>JBDSAK010000216.1:0-8855 GCA_039922195.1 Mycobacteriales bacterium | reverse complement strand
TTCGACATCGATCACCAAGTGCCCGCGGCTGTCGACATCCACGGCCTCACCCTCGACCGCCGACCCGTCGGGCAGCTCGGCGCGCACCCGGCGGCCGATCGTCGTACACAACCGGCGGTACGCCGCGAGGAGAGTCGCCGGGTCACCGGCCGCTTCGCTCCACGCGTGATAGTCGGTGCCGACGTGGCGCAGCAGAGCGAGCAACAGCGGGAGCCGGTCGGTCGCGGTCGCACCCTCGAGCGCCAGTGACGTGGCGTCCGGTCGCGGGAGTTCGGCCCGACGCGTGCTGACGTTGATGCCGATCCCGACGATGACCGCGTCGGCGACGATCTCGGCGAGCAGACCGCCGAGCTTGCGTCCATCGACGACGAGATCATTGGGCCACTTCAGCCGTACGTCCACCTCGGTGCGCTCGGTCAGTGCCGTCGCCGCCGCTACGGCAACCAGCGCCGGCAACCACGGCCACTGCGCGGGCGGCGGAGTCGGGCGCAGCATCATCGACACGGTCAGACCGGCCCGCGGCGGCGACAGCCACTGCCGGCCGAGGCGACCGCGCCCCCCCGTCTGCGCCTCGGCGATGACGACCAGGCCGCTTCCGGCACCCCCGCGCGCACTCTCGGCGGCCACGTCGTTGGTCGAGCCGATCTCGTCGCGCAGGTCGATCGACGTCCACGGCCCCTGGCACGCGCGTTCGAGATCGACCCGGCGCAGCGGCGGCCGATCGAGATCGGTGTAGGCCGAGCCGGGC
The DNA here is from genome assembly GCA_039922195.1 of Mycobacteriales bacterium. Classification (GTDB taxonomy): domain Bacteria; phylum Actinomycetota; class Actinomycetes; order BP-191; family BP-191; genus JBDTYE01. The sequence goes on along the minus strand of JBDSAK010000216.1, from coordinate 8,107 downwards.
GAAGTCACCTGGCTACGATACGCAGCCGCGCAGCGCAGTGACGCAGTGACGTCCGCCCGGCCAGGACGGCGGCCGAGATCGTTACCATGAGCCGGGCCACGAACCCAGGCTGGAGGCGGTGCATGGCAACGCAGCCGCACGACTCACCGGCGTCGGCGCCACCGACCGCGGCGGGCACCACCGCCGGCAAGCTCGAGCAGCACGACGCGCTGCAGTCACTGGCCACTTCCGACAAGCGCGCCGGCAACCGTCCGATGTCAGCACGCGAGCGCGTCGTCGCGTTCCTCGATCGCGGCAGCTTCGTCGAGACCGGAGCCCTCGCCAGACATCGCGCACACGACTTCGGCCTGGCCGACAATCGCCCGTACGGCGACGGCGTCATCACCGGCCATGGCACGGTCGATGGCCGGCCGGTGTGCGTTTTCAGCCAGGACTTCGCGGTGTTCGGCGGCTCGCTCGGGGAGGTGTTCGGCGAGAAGGTTTGCAAGGTGATGGATCTGGCGTTGAAGATCGGCGCACCCGTCGTCGGCCTCAACGACTCCGGTGGCGCCCGGATCCAGGAAGGCGTCGTTTCCCTTGCCCTGTATGGAGAAATCTTCCGTCGCAACGTTGTGGCATCGGGCGTCGTACCGCAGATATCGCTGATCCTCGGCCCCTGTGCCGGGGGCGCCGTGTACTCGCCGGCACTCACCGACTTCACGGTGATGGTCAAGGACTCGTCCCACATGTTCATCACCGGACCCGACGTCATCAAGAGCACGACCGGCGAGGACATCGAGTTCGAAGAGCTCGGCGGAGCCCGGACGCACAGCAAGAGGTCCGGCGTCGCGCACTTCCTTGCCACCGACGAAGATCACTGCCTCGGCATCGCCCGCACCCTGCTCGGCTACCTCCCGGGCAACAATCTTGACGACCCGCCGGTTCGCGACGCAGCCAGAGATCCCGAGCGACTCGTCGACGAACTCGACTCGGTGATGCCGGACGCGGCGCGCCGGGCGTACGACATGAGGACCGTCATCAACGCGGTGGTCGACGACGAGTTCTTCCAGGTGCACGCGCTGTTCGCCCGCAACATCCTGTGCGGCTTCGCGCGCATCGACGGCCGTTCCGTGGGCATCGTGGCCAACCAGCCGATGCACCTTGCGGGATGTCTCGACATCGACGCCTCCGAGAAGGCCGCGCGATTCGTCCGCACGTGCGATGCGTTCAACATCCCGGTCATCACTTTCGTCGACGTGCCGGGCTTTCTGCCTGGCAGCAACCAGGAATGGAATGGCATCATCCGGCGCGGTGCCAAGCTCATCTACGCGTACGCCGAAGCGACCGTCCCGAAGGTCACCGTCATCACCCGCAAGGCATACGGCGGGGCGTACGACGTGATGGGCTCGAAGCACCTCGGCGCCGACGTCAACCTCGCCTGGCCCACCGCCGAGATAGCCGTCATGGGCGCGCCCGGCGCGGTCAACGTTGTTTTTCGCAAGGAACTGGCCGCCGCCGACGACAGCGAGGAGCGCCGCGCCGAGCTCATCGCCGACTACACCGATCACTTCGCGACGCCGTACATTGCCGCAGAGCGCGGCTACATCGACGCGGTGATCGCGCCGCGGGAGACCCGGCGCGAGGTCATCAAGGCACTGCGGCTGCTGCGCACCAAGAGCGAACCTCGGCCTCCTCGCAAGCACGGCAACATTCCGCTCTGAGGCGGCAGCGGCTGGGGCCTGATCGCCGGTCGCTTCTTGCGTCAGCGGAAATACGACTTAGAGTCAGCCGCGTGGACGAACGCCGGCTCACTGATCTCGACTCGGTGGCAGCACTGGCCGAGCCGGTCCGCCGTGCGCTCTACGACGCCGTCGTAGCAGCCCCCGAGCCCCTGAGCCGGGACGCCGCCGCCGCGGAGGTCGGGATCAGCCGCAGCCTGGCCGCCTTCCACCTCGACCGGCTGGTCGACTCGCGGCTGCTCACCGCGACGTACCGGCGGCTGTCGGGCCGGACCGGCCCCGGGGCGGGCCGCCCGTCGAAACTCTACGAACGCGCTGCGGGCGAGCACGCCGTCAGTGTGCCGCCGCGGCACTACGACCTGGTCGCCGAGCTGCTCGCGACCGCGGTCGAGTCGAACGAGACCGCCCGCGATGCCCTCGAGGGCGCGGCCCGGCGTACCGGCAACTGCCTCGCGCCGGATGACGGCAGCGTGACGGGGGTGCTGACAGCGCTGCGCGATCAGGGCTACGAACCCCGGTCGGACGGCGAGCGCGTGGTCCTCGCAAACTGCCCCTTCCACGCCATCGCGCAGACGCACACGGCACTGGTATGCGGCGCCAACCTGGCCCTGCTGGAGGGCTTTTGCGATCGCGTGCCGGGCCTGAGCGCCTCGCTGGAACCGGCCGAGGGCCGCTGCTGCGTGGTGCTGAGAACTAAAACAAGTATTTCTTGACTTTACAATCGAAGGCTGATTCGCTCACCGCATGACAGTGACTGCGCTCCCGCTGACGAACTCGATCGACATCGGCGCCGCCGAGGGCGCCGTGCGTGACCTGCTGCACGCCCTCGGCCAGGATGCCGACTCCGCGCACCTGCGCGACACCCCGCGGCGCGTTGCGGCGGCGTACACCGAACTGCTCACGCCGCAGCAGTTCACCCCGACCACGTTCGCCAATGACGAGAGGTACGACGAGCTGGTCGTCGCGCGGGGCATCCCGTTCAGCTCGCTGTGCGAGCACCACCTCCTGCCTTTCGTCGGCACGGCATCGGTGGCCTACTTGCCGGGCGACCGGATCCTGGGCCTGTCGAAGCTGGCGCGGGTCGTCCAGATGTTCGCGGCGGGGCTGCAGGTGCAGGAACGACTCACCTGCCAGGTCGCCGACTGGCTCGAGGACACGCTGGCGCCGAAGGGTGCCGGCGTCGTGATCGAGGCCGAGCACATGTGCATGCGCATCCGCGGCGTCCGATCCGCCGGCGGCTCGGCCGTCACCTCCGCATTGCGCGGCGCGCTGCGCGACGACCCCTCGACGCGCGCGGAGTTTCTCGCCATCGCGGGCATCAGTCGCTGAACGCGCAACACTCACCCGATGCCGAGTATGTGATTTGAGGAGGGCTCATGCGCACGTTCTCGTTCCGTCCCGCACTGACGATGTCCGGTCGCGCCAACAAGGGGTTGCGTGGCCTCGCCGGCAAGCCCTTCCACCCCCCGCTGACTGATGTTCCCGTCGGCGCCTATCTGCTCGCGGCGGCGTTCGACGTCCTCTCGCTGCTGACCGACGGCGACCTCGCCCGCGAGCTCTTCCGCGCCGCGACGTTCGCGCTGATCGGAGGCGCCGTGGTGTCGCTGTTCGCGGCAACAACCGGCATCGCCGACTGGGCGCGCTCGACGAGCAAAGGCACCCAGGCACGGCGCACGGCCAACGCACACGGCGCGACCATGATCACTGTTACCGTCCTCGTTCTCCTCTCCATCGTGCTCCGGCTGGGCGAGTACGCCGACGATCGGTCGACTCCGGGCATCGCGGTTGCGCTGACGGTGCTCGCCGCGCTGCTGACGACGGTGGGCGGCGCCCTCGGCGGCAGCCTCGTCTACGACTACGGGTTCAATGTCGAGACCGCAGGCGATTCACCCGTCTGGCACGAGTCCGAAGCAGACGTACTACCTGGTGCCGCCAAGCACTAGCGCCCCAGCACCCGCGTCACGAGGCCGGCGTCGCCCGCCAGCCTTGTCCGTCGCCGCCACCGAAGAAGATGAAGCGGTGCGACCCGATCGCCTCGGCTCCGGCGGAGGACCGGGACACGGGCAGGTTGGTCAGGGATGACCAACTGTTTGTCGCCGGGTCGTACGCCCAGACCAGGTTGGAGTAGCCCGTGGACCGGTAGCCGCCGGCCACCACCAGGCGGCCGTCCATCGCGAACGTCGAGCCGTCCATATGTGAGACCGCGACAGGCAGCGGCGCCAGTGTCGACCAGGTGCCGGTCGCGACATCGAACGCATTCAACGTCGACTGCGGTTTGCTCGCGTCGCCGAGCAGCTGTCCGCCAACCGCGAAGATCTTGCCGCCGACCACGGTGCTGCCGAGGTGGTTGCGCGGGTTCGGGAAGTCGCTGTTCAGCAGCGTCCACGCGGTCCCGCCGCCCGCCACGTCGAGCATCCACGTCTCCACCGCGTCCACGGTGCGCGCGGCGTTGTTGCCGCCGAAGAAGTAGAGCTTGCCGTCGAGGTATTCCAGCCCGCCGGCAGACCGCTGCTGCGGCAGGTCCGGCAAGCGTGCATACGTGTTGGTCAGGCTGTCGTAGCGATAGCCCTCCGCCGTGCCGAAGTATTGCTGCGTGCCATCCTCGGTCTCGACGTAGCCGCCGGCGTAGTAGATGTACCGCGCACCGTCGGTCGTCAGGCCGATGTGACTGCCGCCGAGGTGGGGCAGGTCGGCCAGCGCAGACCACGTGTTGACGGCCGGGTCATATACATACGCCTTGCGGCTGGGGAAACAGCACGGCCGGTTGTTCGCGAAGCCACCGAACGCGTACACCTTGCCGTTGACCGCAATGGCGTTGAGCTCGCTCAAGCCCTCGGGTGCGGTCGCGATGGCGGCATACGAGAACGAGGTCGTCCAGCCGCTCACCGGATTGGAGATGGTGAAGGACGAGTCGAGGACCCGCGACGCGGTGCCCACTTCGACCAGCGCGGTGATGCGGTGCTGGCCGTTGCTGAGGGAGCGCGTGTCGAACGGGAGGGCGGCGGCCGCCGACCCGCCGACGAAGTCCCACGGGGCCCACCCCTCGACGTGCCGGGCCCCACCCGCCCGGGTCGGGTCGTCGAGCCAGAAGCTGACCTTCGAGATGCCTGCCTCAGGAGCAACGAAGACGTAGGCGTTGCCGCTCAGCGTGGCTCCCGCCAGTGACGTCGCCGGGGACCGCGTTGCCGACGTGCTGACCTGCAACGACGGCCCGGCCGGAGGCGGGGTGGTCCCGTTCTGGACGGTGAACGCCGCCGGCACAGTCTGCGTGTGGCCATCCGTCGTGATGACGGTCGCCCGGATGGTGTGCGAGCCGTTGGCGAGCCGGTTGGTGTCGTAGAACACCGCGGCCGCACCGTTCGTGCCGTTGAAATCGAACGGTCCCCACGTCTCCGTGCGGTATGGCGGCCCCGCACCCGCCGGGTCGTCGAGCCAGAAGGTGACTTTTGAGACGCCCGCGTCGGGACTGGTGAATATGGCGACGCTTCCCGACACGGTCGCGGCGTCGAGTGCGCTACCCCCTGACCGGGTCGCCGACGTACTGACCAGCAGTTGGGCGCCGGTGTGCGCCCGTGCGGTGGCCCCCGCTCCGGCGAGGGCGAGTGCGGCCGCGGCAACCGTCGTCGCCACGGCTGCGGCGAGCCGGCGGCTCGAACCCGAGCGCCGCGCGGGCACCATCGCCATCGGCTGCCTCCCCCAGTGCGCTGTTCGACGCGGCTTCACCCCTGCGCCTAGGAAACCTTCGCACTTCTGGCGCGACCGCGAACGCCGAGGAGCAGAACTGTTACGCCGCGGTTAGAACGGGTCGTACATCACTCGGCCGTAGTCTTCGTCAACCGGCGGGTCGAGCCGCACCATCGCGGGTCGCAAACCGCGGTACGGCGAGCGCACCCTGGTCGCCTGTTCGTCGTACTCAGCGAGGAATCGGCCGACGAGGTGTTGGGACACCGGATTGAGCCCCAAGCACCCGGGCTCGAGTGAACAGCGCGCCGCGGCGGCGAGGGCGGCGAGTTCCTCCGCCTCGATGTGCAGGTCGTAATCGGTCGGCGTCAGCCGGTCGAGCTTCATGTCGCGGACTCCCGATCGCTCGGCGATGTCTCGCTGGCCGACCCTCGAGGCCGATCCCAGCTCACGGTACGCCGAGGCGCGAGCCCTGTGAACCCGCCGTGACCCTAGTGCTCGCCGACAGCCGCGCTCAGCCCGTCGAGGGCCGTCTGGGCGAGCAGCCGTACGCCGACGGCAATCGCTCGCTCGTCGATGTCGAAGCGCCCCGAATGCAGGTCGACGTCCAGTCCCTGGCAGTAGGTCCCGAGACGCGCCAGTGAGCCGGGGACGTGCTCGAGGTAGTAGGCGAAGTCCTCGCCGCCCATGCTCTGCTCCGTCGGCACGACATTGCCCGCGCCGAGCGCGGTCGCAGCCGCACCGCTGATGAGGTTGGTGGCGGCGACGTCGTTGACGACGGGAGGCACCCCACGCTGGTAGTCGAGCTTCCAGCTCGCGCCGAGCGCACCGAGCGTGCCCGAAAGCAACCGTTCGATCAGCTCGGGCGCGGCAAGCCAAGCCTCGCGGGTCAATACACGCAGTGTGCCGTTGATCTGCACGCGTTCAGGAATGGCATTGGGCGCCGAGCCCCCGTGGACCGCGCCGAACACCAACGTCAGCCCCGCGCGCGGGTCGACCAGCCGCGACATGCCGGCCGGCAGATCGGTGATGACCCGGCCGGCGGCGTACACCAAATCCGTGGTCAGATGCGGCCGCGCGGTGTGCCCGCCAGGACCGGTCACCGTGATGTCGACCTGATCCGCGGCTGCGGTGATCGGACCGGAACGGGTGCCGACCTTGCCCACGGCGAGCCGCGGGTCGCAGTGCACCGCGTAGATCGAGCCGACGTCGTCGAGCCCGCCTTCGTCGATCACCGTGAGCGCGCCGCCGGGAGTGAGCTCTTCGGCCGGTTGGAAAACCACACGCACCCGCCCGGCCAGCGAAGCGTGTTGCTGGGCCAGGAAGAGCGCGGCACCGAGCACGACGGCCGTGTGCACGTCATGGCCGCAGGCGTGGCACACGCCGTCGCGCGTCGAGCGGTAGTCGACCTGCTTGTCGTCTCGCACGGGAAGTGCGTCGAGATCCGCCCGCAGGGCGATGACCGGACCCGGCCCGCTGCCGATGTCGCATATCACCCCCGTGCCAGCCGTGAGCACCCGCGGCGCCAGCCCCGCTGCCGTGAGTCGCTGGGCAATCAGGGCGGTCGTCTCGAACTCGGCACGCCCGAGCTCAGGACGGCTGTGGATCCGCCGGCGTACGCCGATCAGCTCGTCGCCGTGCGCGACGAGGAAGGAGTCGATACCGGCAGTCATTCGTCCGACTGTTCGGTCAGCGGCAACACGCGAGCGGGTACGCCGGTCGGCGAAACCTGCAGCGGCGCCGGCTGGTCACGGCTCAATTCGTCGATGAGTGAGTCGACGACGTCGACCAGCGAGCCACCCGCCGCCACGATCTGGCGTTGCCGCAGGTAACTCGGCGCCTGCACCATCTCCAGCGCGTAGTTGAGCTCTTCGGCACAGCCGAGCTTGTCGGCGACCGGATCGAGTTCGTGCACGAGTTCGGCGACGGCCTCCCGCAACGGCTGCAACGAACCCCGGTCGTCGATGATGATTTCCGCGTCGACGCCGTACCGTGCCGCGCGCCATTTGTTCTGCCGGACCACCCAGCTCTTCGGCGTGGGCAGTGTGTAGCCGCGGTCGAGCAGCGAGTCGAAGCGCGTCACCAGGCACTGACTCATCGCGGCGATCGCGGCAACCTCGCGCAGTGTCGGCAACCCGTCGCAGATGCGTAGTTCGACCGTGCCGAAATTGGGGTGCGGGCGAATGTCCCACCACACCTCGCGGATCGTTTTGATCGTGTTGGAGCAGATGAGCGTCTCCATGTACTCCTCGAACTCCGCCCAGTTCGCGAGCTGGTGCGGCAGGCCCGCCGTCGGCAGCGCCTCGAAGACCTTCGACCGCGTCGACGCCAGGCCGGTGTCGGTGCCGAGCCAGTACGGCGACGATGCCGACAGCGCGAGGAAGTGTGCGATGTAGCCGGTGAGGGCGTTGACAATCGGCATCACCTTGTCCGGCGACCGGACGCCGACGTGCACATGAATGCCGAAGATCTGCAGCCTCCGGGCCAGCCACTGATGGTCCTCTATCAGCTGGTTGTAGCGGGGATCGGGCGTGACCTCCTGCGCCGACCACTGCGAGAACGGGTGGGTGCCCGAACACATGACCTCGAGCCCGTTCGTCGACGCGACCGCGCTGACCTCGGCGAGGGTGCGGGCCAGGTCAGCCCGCACCTCGCCGACAGTTGAGCAGACGTCAGTGATGATCTCGACGCAGGACTCCAGGAGCTCG
>JBDSAK010000215.1:0-4085 GCA_039922195.1 Mycobacteriales bacterium | reverse complement strand
GCCGCGGCGACCTCGGCAGCCGCGTCCTCGTTCGCGCCCGCTCCGACGGCGGCGGCGGCAACGGCGTCTGCCGCAGCGGCGGCTCCCGCCTCCACGGCGGCGGCCGCTTCCGCTTCCTCCGCCGGCGCGAGCGCGCAGGCCGCACCCGCCCCGGCGTCGAAGGATTCGGTCAACACGCTCTCCACGCCGAGCAGCCCGCCGGCCGATCTCACGGCCCTGCGGAGCGACCCGGAGCGACTCGCCCGCTGCATCCGATCGCTCACCGACAGCCCGGTCCAGCCGGTCGCGATCGACTACGCGACGTTCACCAAGGATGCGACCAGTCCGCGGGTGCCGGCACTGGCCATCGTCCTGCCGGCCAACGCCGACGGTGTCAGCGAGGTGTACCTGGTCGGGGGTGAGTGCGGCACTCCGGCCGGAGAGGGCCGTTTCCTGTTCTTCGGTAACGTGCCGCTGCGCTGACCCTGCGCGGGACTGACCCTGCGCCGGACTGACCCTGCGCGGGACTGACGCGGCTCGGGAATGGCGCGCCGATAGCATCGGTTGGACCAGCCGCCCGGTCCCCGGGCTCGGGGACTGACGGAAGGCGCAGCAGTGAGCAGCGACACGATCCACGAAGTCATGATCATCGGCTCGGGACCGGCCGGCCTCACCGCCGCGCTCTACAGCGCGCGCGCCGAGCTGAAGCCGTTCGTGATCGAGGGCGCGGCGGCCGGCGGCCAGTTGATGCTGACGACCGAGGTCGAGAATTTCCCGGGTTTCCCCAGCGGCATCATGGGTCCCGACCTCATGGACAACATGCGCAAGCAGGCGGAGCGGTTCGGCGCCGAGTTCCTCACCGATGACGTCACCGAGGTCGACCTCACCGGTGACATCAAGCGGGTCAAGGTCGGCACCGACGAGTACGCCGCCCGCACCGTGATCATCTCGACCGGCGCCCGATCCCGCTGGCTCGGTCTGCCGCACGAGCAGAAGTTGATCGGACACGGCGTCTCGTCGTGCGCCACCTGCGACGGCTTCTTCTTCCGGGACCACGACATCGCCGTCGTCGGCGGCGGCGACTCGGCGATGGAGGAGGCGACGTTCCTCACGCGCTTCGCCAAGACCGTGACGATCGTGCATCGCCGCGAAACGCTGCGGGCCAGCAAGATCATGCAGGACCGCGCGATGAACAACGAGAAGATCCGATTCGCCTGGAACAGCGCGGTGACGGACGTCTTCGGCGAGTCCAAGGTCGAAGGTGTCGAGCTCACCGACACGGGGACCGGCACGAAGACGCGCCTGGACGTGACCGGATTGTTCGTCGCGATCGGCCACGACCCCAACACGTCACTGTTCGCCGGCCAGCTCAACCTCGATGCGGAGGGCTACCTCCTCGTCGAGGCGCCGAGCACCCGCACCAACGTCGCCGGCGTCTTCGCGTGCGGTGACTGCGTCGACCACACCTACCGCCAGGCGATCACCGCTGCCGGCACCGGCTGTGCGGCGAGCCTTGATGCCGAGCGCTACCTGGCCTCACTCGGTGGCTGAGTGACCGCCGCGCGCGGCACGTCGCGCAGGCTCGGATCGGCGCGCCGGTAGTCGCGGCGCCGACGTTCCTGAGCGGTCGGAAAGCCGTCCCGAGCCCAATCGTTGAACCACAGGGCCGCGGCCGTGGGCACGACGGACAGGACGACGTACATCACCGCACCGACGCCCGCCGGTGTCGACGCTGACTTCGCGTCGCCGGAGAACGCTCCGACCACCAGTCCAACTGCGGCCGACCACGCGGCGAACGCCGCGACCCAGACCATCACCGACAACGTGTAGCGCCCTGCTCGACCCATGCCAGGATTCTACGATTGCTCGGGGCCAGGGAATCGCACGGAGCCGACCGACGTTCTGTCCTGCGTACGCACGCCGACGCTGGGCCACACTCGGGGCCTGGCCACCTTGGAGGACAGTTTCGTGGGAGCCGCAACCCAGATCGTGACAGACGCGACTTTTGCCGCAGAGGTTCTGGCCAGCGACAAGCCGGTCCTCGTCGACTTCTGGGCCGAATGGTGCGGGCCGTGCAAGATGGTCTCCCCTGTCCTCGAAGAGATCGCCGCCGAGAACTCCGAGAAGCTGCGGGTCGTCAAGCTCAACATCGACGAGAATCCGCAGATCGCCCGCGAGTACCAGATCATGTCCATCCCGACGATGGCGGTATTCGTCGGTGGCAAGATCGACAAGAGCATTGTGGGCGCCAAGCCGAAGACGGCTTTGCTGCGAGACCTGGAGAGCTACCTCTAGCAGAGGTAACATTGCCGGTCCCCCTGGTTGCGCAGCCGGCGCCGCACGGGCACTGTTGCCCCGCCGAGCCCGAGGACGTCGCCGCCGATGCAGCTCGTTCGCCGTGGTGAGCGCGGTTCGGTCGTCTCCGACATCCGCAGCAAGCTGGGTGTACTCGGCCTACTTCCGCTCGAGTCCGGTGATCCGGAGCTTTTCGACGACGCCTGCGACCGGGCGGTGCGCCACTTCCAGCAGCAGCGCGGCCTGACCGTCGACGGCGTCGTCGGCGAGCAGACCTACCGGGCGCTCGACGAGGCACGCTGGAGCCTCGGGGACCGCACGCTCTACCACCACATCAACCACCCCTTCGTCGGTGACGACGTCGCCGAGTTGCAGAGCAGGCTGCACGAGCTCGGCTTCGATGCGGGCCGGGTGGACGGCATCTTCGGACCGCGGACCGAGGCGGCGCTGCACGACTTCCAGCGCAACGTCGGGGTGCCGCCGGACGCAACATTCGGCCCGGCCACGAGGCGCGCCATCGAACAGTTGCGACGCACCGTCACCGGGGGTCAGCCGGCGCGATTGCGCGAACACGAAGCCCTGCACCGCAATGGGAATCGCCTGTCCGGCAAGGCAATCATCATCGATCCCGGCCACGGCGGCGATGACGTCGGCTGGGGCAATGGCCCCCTGACGGAAGCTACCGTGGTGTACGACGTCGCCGCCAGACTGCGGGGATTGCTCGCCGCGAGCGGTGCGCTGCCATGTCTCACCCGCGGGCCCGACGGCTGGTTCAGCGATCGTGACCGAGCAGCGTTCGCGAATGCCGCCGAGGGTGATCTGCTCATCTCGCTGCACTGTGACGGCACCGAGGGCAGCTCGATGGCCAACGGCGTCGCGACGTACTACTTCGGCGCCGGCCCCGGCCGCACGTCGGCGATGGGCGAGCGCCTGGCGGAGCTCGTGCAGCGCGAGATCGTCACGCGCACCGATCTGCTCGACTGCCGCACGCACGGCAAATCGTGGGATCTGTTGCGACTGACCAGAATGCCCGCCGTCCGCGTCGAACTCGGCTACCTCACCAATACGCGGGACGCGGAGTGGCTGGCCGAATCGGCCTTTCGGCATTACCTCGCCGACTCGATCTTCGTCGCCGTGCAGCGGCTCTACCTGCCCGAGGACCGCGACCCCGCGGTCGGGCAACTCACGTTGAGCACGCGCACGTCATCGAGCCTGCAGGCCGTCTGAACCTGGCGGCTCAGTGGCTCCCCGTCACACCGGGCGCAGCGCACCCTCGGGCGTCATGGAGCCCAGCAAGCGTTCCAGCGCGACCTCGACGTCCTCCCGCCACGACACTGTCGACTTCAGCTCTAGACGAAGTCGTGGAAACCGTGCATGGTGGCGCACGGTCTTGAAACCGACGGCCAGCAGATAGTCCGCGGGGAGCACGCAGGCCGGCTGCTCCCACTTCTTGTCGCCGAACGCCTCGATCGCCCGCACACCGCGGCGCAACAGGTCTTTCGCCACTGACTGGACGAGCATGCGACCCAGGCCGACCCCGGAGAACTCCGGCAGCACCCGCACGGACACCATCAGGACGGCGTCCGCGCTCACCGGGCTGGTCGGGAAGGCCATCGACCGCGGAACGTGGGCCGGCGGGGCGAACATGACATAGCCCGCAGCGACTCCGTCGACGTAGATCACCTTCCCGCAGCTGCCCCAGTCGAGCAGTGTGGCGGAGACCCACGCCTCTTTCTCGAAAGCCGAATTGCCCTGCTCCTCGACGCGGGTGCGGGCCGCGGGGTCGAGCTCCCAGAAGGCGCAGCCGCGGC
>JBDSAK010000214.1:0-18341 GCA_039922195.1 Mycobacteriales bacterium | reverse complement strand
GGCCGACGCGGCCGAGATCTCGAGTGCGATTGCGCACCGCCTGATCTAGTCGTCACCTGTCAGCCGACCGCGCCCCAGCGCCAGAACGCGCAAAAATGGCGGGCTGACGCGGTAACGGATGTCGGTGTCCGCGCGTTGAGTTACGGGCACACGGCTGGCTGACAGGACGGGGCGACCACTGCATGGCGCGCATTGCCGAAGCGGACAGCGAACGGCTCGCGCGCTGCGCCGTCGTGTTCGAGGCCGCCGACCCGCCGCGTAGCGGATCGATGGCTTTCTGGTGCCGCGACGGCGAGCAGCTGCCGAGCGGCGTCGGCCGCGCGGGCGACCTGTCCGTCGTCGTACCGGCGCAGGACGGCGTACGCCGCCGGAACGTTCCAGCGGTCAGGCTGCCGGTCGCCGACGCGCTGCCGTTGCTTGCCCGGGCCCGGAAGGACCCGGATGCTCACCCGGCCACCAAGCTCTGGGGTGCGGCGAGCGTCGTCGCGCTGCAGCTCATTGCCCGCGGCCGGCTGGTCCCCGGCGTCACCCTCGGTGACCTCGACGCGTGGCGGGTCGGTCCGCTCGACGCCGCCGACACCGAACGCATCCGGGCCCTCGCCGCCGCAATGCCCACCGAAGCGCGCGCGGTCCCGGTCGAGGAAACGTCGCCGATCGAGCTGCACGACGCAGAGGTCCTGGTGCGCGGCTTCCTCGACGCCGTCGCCGACGGCATGCCGCGCACCGCCGCGGCGCAGCAGCTCGCGGGCGGGACCCTCTTCGCCGCGCCGCAGCCGCAGCGGGTCCCCCGACTCCGAATGTGGGCGGACGAGATTGCCGCGGGTCTCGACTCGGGCGTGCGCATCTCGCTGCGCGTCGACGTGCCCGACGGCGACTTCAAGCACGGGGCGTTCCGGGCGGTCGTGCAGGTGCACAGCGTCAGTGATCCGTCGCTGATGACCGACGCCGCCGAGTTGTGGCGAGGCCATCGAAGTTTCGGTCCGCGCGCCCGCATCGACACCATCGTCGCCGTACGCCGTGCTGCGAGGGTGTGGCCGTTGCTCGACCGGTTGCTGCAGGCCGCCGTGCCTGACCAGGTGATGCTCACCGACGACGACGTCGTCGAGCTGCTCAGCACCGCCAGCCCGCACCTCGCGACCGCCGGCGTCGACGTGCACTGGCCCAAGGGCATGACCCGCGAGTTGTCGGCGAAAGCCGTTGTCGGCAAAGGGGAATCGCCGCCGAGCGACGTACCGACGTTCTTCAGCGGCGACTCACTGCTCTCCTTCGACTGGCAGCTCGCCCTCGGCGGCGACGCGCTGACCGAGGAGGAGATGGACCGGCTCGCCGAAGCCCACCGGCCCATTGTCCGGCTGCGGGACCAGTGGCTGCTGCTCGACCCCGAACTCGCCCGCAAGGCTCGCGACCGGCGCCTCCGCCCGGTCAGCGCCATCGACGCGCTCAGTGCCGCTCTCACCGGCACGGCGTACGTCGACGGCGCCCGTGTCGAGGTCGCCGCAAACGCCTGGCTCGACGGACTGCGGGACCGCATCCGCGATCCCGACGCCGGGACCGAACCGATCGAGCAACCCGTCGCGCTGCACGGCGTCCTGCGCGACTACCAGCTGCGCGGGCTGCGCTGGCTCGACCGGATGACCTCGCTGGGACTCGGCGCGTGCCTCGCCGACGACATGGGGCTGGGGAAGACCATCACGTTGATCTCGCTGCACCTGCACCGCGACGCAACCAGCGGGATCCGCAAGCCGACGCTCGTCGTCTGCCCGGCGTCGTTGCTCGGCAACTGGGAGCGCGAGATCCGCCGCTTCGCGCCGGGTGTCGCGGTACGCCGATTCCACGGCTCCGCGCGGACGCTCGCCGACGTGTCCGACGGCTTCGTGCTGACGACGTACGGCACCATGCGACTGGACGTCGAGCGGCTCGCACAGGTCGGCTGGGGGATCGCGGTCGCCGACGAGGCGCAGCATGTCAAGAACTCGACCTCGAGCACCGCTCGCGCGCTCCGCCGCATCCACGCCGACTCGCGCATCGCCCTCACCGGTACGCCGGTCGAGAACAACCTGTCCGAGCTCTGGGCGATCCTCGACTGGACGACGCCCGGCCTGCTCGGCTCGCTTCGCTCGTTCCGCGGCCGGTGGGCGAAGCCGATCGAGTCGCGCGCCGACGACGGCGCGACGGCCGAGCGCCTGGCCGCTCTGGTGCGGCCGTTCCTGCTGCGGCGCAAGAAGGCCGACCCCGGTATCGCGCCGGAGCTGCCCCCGAAGACCGAGACCGACATGCCGGTCGAACTCACCCAGGAGCAGGCCGCGCTGTACGAAGCGGCGGTGCGCGAGGCGATGGCCGAGATCACCGGCAGCGCGGGCATGCTGCGCCGTGGTCTGGTCGTCAAGCTGCTGACCGCGCTCAAGCAGATCTGCAACCACCCCGCGCACTACCTCAAGGAGCAAGAACCCCTGCTGCGCGGGCGATCCGGCAAGCTCGAGCTGCTCGACGAACTTCTTGACACCATCGTCTCCGAAGACGGATCGGTGCTCGTCTTCACACAATACGTCGCGATGGCGCGGCTGCTCGAAACGCATCTGGCCGAGCGAGGTATCGCCACGCAACTGCTGCACGGCGGCACTCCGGTCAACCGTCGCGACGAACTCGTGAGCAGTTTCCAGGAGGGCGCGGTGCCTGTCTTCCTGCTCTCGCTGAAGGCCGCCGGCACCGGGCTCAATCTCACTCGGGCCGACCACGTCATCCACTTCGACCGCTGGTGGAACCCGGCCGTCGAGGACCAGGCCACCGACCGCGCCTACCGCATCGGCCAGACCCGCCCGGTGCAGGTGCACCGGCTCATCGCCGAGGGCACCATCGAGGACCGCATCGCCGCGATGCTCGAAGCGAAGAAGCACCTCGCCGAGTCGGTGCTCACCAACGGCGAGGGGGCGCTGACCGAACTCAGCGACACCGAGCTCGCCGACCTCGTCATGCTGAGAGCGGCGCGATGAGTGCCGGCTACGACGACCGCGTCCGCGGCTTCCCCGCGTTCCCGCGCGGCACCCGCATGCAGCGAAAGTCCCTGTCCTGGTGGGGCAACGCGTGGATCGCCGCTGTCGAAGCCAGCTCGCTCGACCCCGAGCCGCTGGCCAAGGGACGGGCCGACGCGTACGCCGGACACGTCGGCGCCGTGACCGTAAGTCCGGGTCGCATCGCCGCCACGGTCGGTGCGCCGGACGGGTCGGCGTACTCCACCGAGGTGCAGCTCGCACAGCTCACTGACGAGCAATGGACGCGCTTCCTCGACGAGGTCGCGGCGAAAGCCGGGCACCTCGCCGCGCTGCTCGACCACGACATGCCGCACGATCTCGTTGACGCAGCCGACGACGCCGGAATCCCTTTGCTACCAGGCCTCGGTGACCTCGAACCCGTATGCAGCTGCGAGGAGTTCGACCATCCGTGCCGCCACGCCGCGGCGTTGTGCTACCAGGTTGCGCGGTTGCTGGACGAGGACCCATTCGTGTTGCTGCTCGTCCGGGGCCGCGCGGAGAGCGAAGTCCTGGATCACGTGCAGCAACGCGCACCGGCTGACGCCGAGGGCGACCGGCCCCCGCAGCCGGTGACCCTGGCTCGAGACGCGATCGCCACGATTACAGCACCCGTTCCGGAGGACCCACCGGTCCCCGCGGAGAAGACTCAACCGGTCGACATACCGTCCGCGCTCGGTGTCGACCACGACGGCATCACCTGGCTGGTGTCCGACGCCGCGGCACGCGCCCGCGACTGGCTCGCGTCCGGCGAAGCGCCCGAGCACTTCGACAGCTGGCACGATGCCGTTCGACTTGCTGCGACGCTCGGCGACCGCCGGGCGTTCGCCCGGCTGCGCGACGCGAGCGGGCGTCCCGACGAGTTTCCCCGCGCGACCAGGGCCTGGGGGTACGGCGCCGCCGCCGGTCTCGACGTACTCGAGAATCCGCGCCAGCTCAGCAAGACCGAGCTCGTCGCGGCCAATGTCTCGATCGCCGGCGCGTGGGACGAGGTCGACGCACCGGCGTTCGCGGTTGCCGGCAATCGCTGGACGTTGGTCGGGCGGGGATTACAGGTCCGCTACGGCATCGACGGGCGCTGGTACCCCTACCGCGACGAGAGCGGTGAGTGGTGGCCGGCCGGACCGCCGCAGAACGACCCGGCTATCGCGCTCGCCGACCTGCTCTAGCCCGCCACTCTTTCGCCCACTTCCCGCGGCTGCTCCCGGCCACTGCTCGCTGGGTCAGGTGAGCTGGTTGCCGCGGATCACCAGCAACGCGACGGCGAGTACGGCGGTCAACACCGTCAGGCGGAACGCATCACGTGTCCCGTCGGCGCGGCCGGCGGCGATGACGATGCCGACGATGGCAGCCCCCGCCAGCGCCAGCAGGACGACAGCGGTGACACCGAGCCCGCCGCCCGGACCGAATGCCAGGACGAGGCAGGCGGCGGCGAGCACCACGACCGCCGCTACTAGCGAACCGCGTCGACCGAGGCGATGCGGCAGTCCACGCACCCCCGCCCGCTCGTCATCGGCGAGGTCGGGCAACGTGTTGGTGAAGTGCGCGCTCGCACCGAGCAGTGCGCCGCCCGCGGTGGCCCATCCCGGCGCAATCGACGCAGTCGTCGTCGGCGATGCAGCGAGCGTGACGATCGACGGCAACGCCCCGAATGCGACCAGATAAGGCACCACTGACAGCGCGGTCGGCTTCGCCACCAGGTTGTAGAACCACCCGCCACCGACCAGCAGTGCGTGGGCAAGCGCCGCCCGCCAGCCGAGCGCCAGGGACAACGGCACCGTCATGAGCAGAGAGACCAGCGCTGAGCGACCGACAGCCGCGCTGGACACCAGACCGAGCGCTACCGGCTTGTCCGGCCGCAGGGCCGCGCGGTCGCGATCGCGGTCGAGGTAGTCGTTGCACCAGCCAATCGACAACTGCCCGGTGAAAACTGCCGCGCCGACCACCAGCGACCGCCAGCCGAGCCCGGCGGCGACGGCGAGCGCCGTGCTGATCGCGGTGACCGCGGCGACCGGCTCCGGATGACACGAACCGGCAAGGGCCTGCACCGTCGTACGCCGGCTCATGGCGAATCCAGCAACGCGGGCAGCTGCGAGCGGAGGGGGAGGTCGCGGTCGACCTGGTCGATGATGCCGACCACGATGCCGTCACGCCGGACGAGCAGGAGCGTCGCGTCCGATCCGCTCGCGTAGTGGCCGTACACCGCCGCCGTCTCGTCGACCAGCGCTACGACGTCCCCGCGAGCTTCCGCCGCGATCCGGTGGACCTCCCGACCGGACACCCCGATCACGTACACGCGGACGCCGCTGCCGTCCGACTGCGCGACGACGTGCCGCATCGCGCGGACGCAGTTGCACCCGGGCTTGGCGAGCATGAGTACCGCCGGGCGCAGGTCACGCGCCGGAATCGACCGGGAGCCGCGCGTGAGGACAGTGTCCGGCAGCGCCCCGCCGACCCCGCCGCTTTCCCAACCCGGCTGAACCAGGAATCGGCCCGGCGGCGCGAAGCGTTCGCCGGCAAAGACACCCGGCCCGAGTACGTCGACGAGCAGCCATCCGCCCAACGTCGCAGCCGCGATCACCTGCACCGCGCGGCGGACCGGCGGGCGGTCGAGCGTGGGCGCGAAGTCGTCAGGCACGCCGCAAGTATCTGCCGCACGGACCCCGGGGCGGGAAGAGCTTGATCGGCCGTGTATCCTGATGGTCACGGAAGGGGTACTACGCATCATGACTTTCACGGTCGGTGAGACTGTCGTCTACCCACACCACGGTGCCGCGCTGATCGAGGCGATCGAAAAGCGGGTCATCAAGGGCGAAGAGCGTATCTACCTCGTACTGAAGATCGCCCAAGGCGATCTGACGGTGCGTGTGCCGGCTGACAATGCCGAAATCGTCGGCGTACGCGACGTTGTCGGTGAAGAAGGCCTCGCAAAGGTCTTCGACGTGCTGCGCGCGCCGCACACCGAGGAGCCGACCAACTGGTCGCGCCGTTACAAGGCAAACCTCGAGAAGCTCGCCTCCGGTGACATCAACAAGGTCGGCGAAGTTGTCCGCGACCTGTGGCGCCGTGACCGCGAGCGGGGCCTGTCCGCCGGCGAGAAGCGCATGCTCTCCAAGGCGCGGCAAATCCTCGTCAGCGAGCTTGCGCTCGCTGAGGGCACCAATGAGGACAAGGCAGAAGCCATGCTCGACGAGGTCCTCGCCTCCTAGCGCCGCACCCCCTGCCGCTCGCCGCGGCCGGCGTTAGGTATGGAGGATTGATGGCCGAGCGTCGCAAGGCCGGCGGTGTCGTCGAACTCCTGCGCCTGCTCACGGTCATTTTCTTCGCCGGCGTCGGCTACGAGCTCGCCGGGATCGTCGACGACGGCGCCGACAGCAACATCCTCGGCCCGTTCAACGCGATTGCCGTCGGCGTCATCCTGGGTTCCGGCCTCGGCTACGTGATCGGCGGCGTACTCGGCCGCACTACCGTCACGACCGTTGACCGCGTCGAACTCGGCCTGCGGGAGACGACCGCCGAGGCGTTGGTGGCCGGCTCGATCGGACTCGTGCTCGGCGTCATCGTCGCCGCCGGTATCAGCCTGCCAATCCTGCTGCTGATCCGCGAGCCGTTCATCTCGTTCCCGCTCGTCGGCTTCCTGCTCATCGTTCTGGGGCTGGTCGGCTACAACGTCGGCAAGTCCAAGCGCGATGGCGTGCTCGCGATGTTCGGTGCCCGCGCGGGGATGGCGCCGCGGGAGACGGCTCCGTCGGCCATGTCGCGGATCGTCGACTCGTCGGTCGCCATCGACGGCCGCATTCTCGCCGTCGTGCGTGCCGGCTTTCTCCACGGCACCATGCTCATCTGCCAACCGGTGCTCGCCGAACTTCAAGGCCTCGCGGACGCCGGCGACGACGTACGCCGCTCGCGGGGCCGCCGCGGGCTCGAGACACTCGACTCGCTTCGGCGCGAACCGCACATCGAGGTCGAGGTCATCGACGATGAGGTGCCGGCCGTCCACGAGGTCGACGCGAAGCTGGTCCGGCTCTGCATCGACCGGGCGGCGGCGCTGCTCACGCTCGACACCAACCTCGCGAAGGCAGCAGCGCTCGCCGGTGTGCGCGTCCTCAACCTGCACGCGCTGGCGCAATCGCTGCGGCCTGCCGTCGCGGCCGGCGACGACGTGAGCGTGCTGCTGCTCAAGCCGGGCAAGGAGCCTGGTCAGGCGGTCGGCTACCTCGACGACGGAACGATGGTCGTGAGCGAACGCTCGCGTGAGCGCATCGGGTCCGACGTCCTCCTGCGCGTCACCAGCGTGCTGACCACGGCCAACGGCCGGCTCGTTTTCGCCCATCCAACCGATGAGGGGACAACGCCCGTGTCGTCGCTGTCGACGCGCCGGCGGGGTCGCGAATGACCGTCGCCGCGATCGTCCCGGCTGCAGGCCGCGGTGAGCGGCTCGGTCCGGGCGTTCCTAAGGCGATGCGCCCGCTCGGTGGCACCCCGATGCTCGTGCACGCGGTCCGGGGCATGTTGAGCGCGCGGCTGGTGGATCTCGTCGTCGTCGCCGCGCCGCCGGGTGACGAGGCCGAAGTGCTCTCCGTGCTGGCCAGTCACGACATCGGCAAAGAGGTGCGCGTCGTCGCCGGCGGGGCGACCAGGCAGGACTCGGTACGCCGCGCGCTCGAGTCGTTGCCCGCCGACGTCGACATCGTGCTCGTGCACGACGCCGCGAGGCCGCTGACCCCCAGCGAAATCGCTGATGCCGTCGTGCAGAAGGTCCGCTCCGGTTCGGACGCCGTCGTCCCCGGGCTCGCCGTCGCCGACACGATCAAGCGCGTCGATGCCGACGGCGTGGTCACCGAGACGTTGCGCCGGTCCGAGCTGGTCGCCGTACAGACTCCGCAGGGCTTCACCCGCGAGCTGCTCGCGAAGGCGCACGACGCCGCATTGATCGACGGCTTCGACGCGAGCGACGACGCGGGCCTCGCCGAGCGGGTCGGGGCTGCGGTCACGGTGGTGGCCGGCAGTGAGGAGGCCTTCAAGGTGACCCGGCCGGCCGATCTGCTGTTCGCCGAGGCGTTGCTGCGGGAGCGGCGTGCGCGCTGAGTTGCCCCGCGTCGGCATCGGCGCCGATGTGCACCCTCGGCAGGCCGGCCGCGAGCTCTGGCTCGCCGGCCTGTGGTGGCCGGGCGAGGACGGGCTAGTCGGTCACTCCGATGGCGATGTCGCGGCGCATGCCTGCTGCGACGCCATGCTGAGCGCGTGCGGCCTGGGGGACCTGGGTTCGCAGTTCGGGATGGCCGATCCGCGCTGGGCGGGTGCATCTGGCGTCGTTCTGATCACTGAGACGGTGCGGCGGATGACCGACCTGGGGTGGGCGGTGGGCAACATCGCCGTACAGATCATCGGCGAGCGGCCCCGGATCGGTACCCGGCGGGTCGAGGCGCAGGCCGCGCTCTCGGCGGCCGCGGGCGCTCCGGTGACCGTCAGCGCGACGAGCACCGACGGCCTCGGGCTGACCGGGCGGGGCGAGGGGATCGCGGCGATCGCGACCGCGCTGGTCACCCGTGCGACGGACGGGTGACGATCGCCGACCAGCTGTTGCCCGTGTTGTTCCATGGCCTGACGTAGACTTCCCGCCGACCGCGGGTTGATCAGATGGGCCGGTGCACTTCGGGGCCAGGTTCCCAAGGTGGGTGGAAGTCTGTGGTCAGGGCCAGGACGATCAACGTCCGTGACCTCCGCAAGAGCAACCGGTCGCGGGTGCTCGGCGAGCTGTACATGCACGGCCCGATGACCCGCCAGGAGGTCGGTACCGCGGCGGAAGTCAGCGCGGCGACCATCAGCAATCTGGTCGGTGAACTCATCGCCCAAGGCGTGGTGATCGAGGCCGGCTCAGAGGAATCCGAGGGCGGTCGGCCGCGCGCATTGCTCGAGGTCAACGGGGCGTACGGCCAGGTCATCGGCGTCGACGTGGGCGAGACCGGCGTCCTCGTCGAGTTGTTCGACCTGCGCCTGCACCCGCTCGCTTCACACATCAGCGAGCCGACGTCCGGGGGCCGCGACGTCGACGAGGTCGTCGGCCAGATCCTCGACGGGCTCCGGCAGGTGATCGACCAGACCGGCGTTGCGCGCGAATCGATCATCGGCGTCGGCGTCGGCGTACCCGGCCTCGTCGAACACGGACCTGACGCGGTCGTGCACGCGCAGGCCGTGGGATGGGACGCCGTACCGCTGGGCCGGCTTTTGCGAGCCGGCACGGATCTGCCACTCGTGATCGACAACGGCGCGAAAGCCCTGGGCCAGGCGGAGAACTGGTTCGGCGCCGCCCGCGATGTCGACAACGCGATCATCCTGCTGCTCGGCGGTGGCATAGGTGCGGCGATCATCACCGACGGCGATCTCTACCGCGGATCGTCGAGCAGCGCCGGCGAGTGGGGACACACGACGGTCGACGTCAACGGCCGCCTCTGCCGGTGCGGCGCGTCCGGGTGCCTCGAGGCGTACGTCGGCGCAGGGTCGGTCGCCGCACGCTACAGCGAGCTGCGCGGCGAGCCAGAGCCCGTCACCGAACACGGCATCGTCGATGTAATCCAAGCGATCGGGTCGGCCGGCCCGGGCGACCGGGCTGCCGCCCAGGTGCTCGACGAGACCGCAACCTACCTCGGCACCGGCATCGCCGACCTGATCAATCTGTTCAACCCGCAGCGCATCGTCGTCGGCGGCTGGATGGGGGCGGTGCTCGTCGACACGATGCTGCCGCGGATGCGCGAGGTGGCGTCCCAGCACGCGTTGCGGTTCCCGTTCGGGCACGTCGACATCGTGCCGGCCGAGCTGGGACGCGACGCGGTGGCGCTCGGGGCTGCCACGCTGCCGATCAATCGTTTCCTGGCCACCGGCGCCGTCCCGATGCAGACCAAGCCGATCGATCGCCAGCGCCGCCGGATGCCGGCCGCCGACCGCCGCGACTAGCGCGACCTGCCCAACCAGCGCAACCAGCGCAACCAGCGCGACCAAATAACGCGACCAGCGCGACGGGATGGCTGGACCGTCTGGTCAGCCTGGTCCGTCTGCGCGGGCGGGCCACGCGTTTGCCGCAACAGCTGCAGTTGGGGCTCTGCCGATGGGCTATGGGGGCGCCGAGGACGTGCGCCCCCACCGTCCATCGCAGCTTCCGAGAGGAACACACGTGTTCAGGAATGTTGACCGGCGCCTTGCCACCCGCGCCGCAGCGGTTTCCGCGTTCGCCCTCGTGGCGGGTCTGGTCGGCGGTGTGACTGCTGCGCCGGCATCTGCGGCCCTCCCGGAACCAAGCTTCGCCACGTCGACCACCAGCAACGTCAACCAGGGATTGCTGGCAGTGGCCGCGGACGTGAACAACGACGGCAACCTCGACATCCTCAGCGGGGTATTCAATGGCGGCTTCTACGTCAAGCTCGGCAATGGTGACGGCACGTTTGCGGCGCCAGTGACGACGGCACGGACGGGCACGACGTACGGCGTGGCCGTCGGTGACATCAATCGCGACGGAAACCTCGACCTCTTCGTCCGCTCCGTGTTCAGCTCTTCGTTGTTCTCGTTGCCGTACTTCGGCAACGGCGACGGCACGTTCACCGCCGGGACACCCATGACCAGCGCGGAGAATGGCTACGCGACCCCGGTGCTGGCCGATCTGGACAATGACGGCTTGCTCGATCTGATCCTGCACAAGGACCTGGCGACGCCGTTCGAGACCCGGATCTTCCGCGGCGACGGGGCCGGCAACTTCACCTTCGTCCGCGCGTTGCCGGCTACCGCGAGGTATGCGTTCAGTCCGCAAGTCGCCGACCTCAACCAGGACGGATACCTCGACCTCGTTCTCGCCGCCTACGACACCGGCATTGTCAACATCTTCAACTCCGACGGCGCGGGGGCCTTGAACTTCCTGCCGTCCGTTGCGCACGTGATCTCGCCATCCCTGGACATCGCGATCGGCGACGTCAACGGTGACAGCAGGCTGGACATCGCGTACGCCGGTTCGACCCGCGTCGGTGCGCTCACCTACGACACCACCACCGGTGCGTACGTCGACGGCACGATCGCAGTGATCGCGAACAGCCAGGGCACCACGCTGACCGACGTCAACGGCGACGGCTCCCTCGACATCGGCACGACGCGGAACACCGGCGCCGGCTACCTCCAGGAGTTTTATCTCAACGACGGCGTGGGCACGTTCACGCTCGCGGCGACGTCCCATCCATCGGCCTTCAGCTACAGCCAGATCTCGGCGGACCTGAACAAGGACTGCCGCCCTGACGTGCTGGCACCCAGCTGGAGCGCCCGAACCCACAACGTCTTCCTGAACACGACCACGTTCCCGGCGCCCACTGTCACTGCCGGCCCGCAGAGCCAGGCCGTCAGCAATGCGCAGGCGGTCACCTTCAGCGCGGCAGCGACATCGCGCAGCACCTGTGGCAGCGTCGGGGTGCAGTGGCAGTCCTCGACCGACGGCACGACGTTCGCCAGCATCGGTGGCGCCACCGCTCTGAGCTTCACATTCACCGCGGCGTATGCGGACAGCGGCAAGAGCTACCGCGCGGTCTTCACCGACGCATTCGGCTCCGTCAACAGCGCGTCCGCGGCACTCACGGTCCACGCCGCGCCGGGGGTCACCAACCCCGCGGACGCCACGGTGGAGGAGGGTCAGCCGGCGAGCTTCACCGCGTCGGGCAGCGGTAACACCGCGCCGACGGCCCAATGGCAGGTGAGCGTCGACAACGGCGCCGGTTGGACGGACATCAGCGGGGCGACCGCTGATTCGTACACCATTGCCGCGGCGGCGCTCAGCCAGGACCAGAGCCTCTACCGCGTGGTCTACAGCAGCGTCGACGGCACGACGGCGACCAGCGGCGCCCGACTCACCGTCACCGCCAAGCCGGCCCCCGCGCCGGTTGTCACGATCGTGCCGCCGGCGCCTGACCCCGTCCCGGTCGCGGTTGCACCGGCACCTGTCGTGTACGGCGCACCGACCATCGGGCTGGCGGCGCGGACGATCCAGTACGGCGACAAGACGACGGTCAGCGGCTCGACCAGGCCGGGAGCTCTTGTCAACGTGTACGGCTACACCCAGCCGAGCACGACGTACAGCAGGCTGGGTACGGTCCGGGCGGACAGCACTGGTGTCTACACATTCACCACGCGGCTCGCCGGAAACTCGCGGCTGTACGTCGTCGTCCCGCGGCTGCCGCGCAGCCTCGTGGTGGCGCAGGGGGTCCGGTCGACGGTGACCTTGTCGGCGACCCGACTGTCCAACGTCCGGTATGCATTCACCGGCAATGTCGCGCCGAGCCGCAACGGGCAACTCGTGACGATCTACGTGCGAACCGCGAATGGCGGCAAGGCCATTCTGACGCGCACCTGGTCCAACCCATTCGGCAACTACCAGGTGTCGCGAACGGTGTGGGCGTCCGGCCGGCAGGTCAATACCGTGTTCGCGCACGTCGACAGTGGAGTGGTTCTGCTGGGCAACAACTCGCGCGACCAGCAGATGACGACGGTTCGTCCCTAGTCCGGCCCGCATTCCGACGGCCGGCCCGGACACACCGGGCCGGCCGTCGGCGAGCGCTTCTAGGGCGAAGCGACGAGGTCGGCGTACTCCTCGTGCTCGTCGATCCACTCGCGGACGAACGAGCACTGGGCGACGACATCGAGGCCACGGCGACGTACGTCGTCGAGGGCATGGTGCACGAGATCACCGGCGATGCCCTGTCCCTGCATCTCCGGATCGGTCTCGGTGTGCGTGAACGTGATCGTCGACGCGGACAGGGTGTAGGCCGCCAGGCCGACCTGCTCGCCGTTGACGCGGATTGCGTAGTGGTCCTCCTCGGGTACGTCGACGACCTCGCTGCTCTGCCCGTCCATCCACTGCTCCGCTCGTTAGGTGAGCCAGGCATACCCGTTACGATCAGGGCCATCCCGTTCCGGCTCGACATGAGGTCCCCGCGTGCCCCTCGTCCTCTACGACACGTTGTCGCGCCAGCCGCGGCCGTTCGAGCCGCTGCGTGCGGGCCGGGTCGGCATCTACGTCTGCGGGCCTACCGTGCAGTCTCCCCCGCACGTCGGGCATCTGCGCAGCGCAGTGGTCTTCGACATCCTGCGCCGCTGGCTTCTCGTGTCCGGTTTCGAGGTCGACTACGTCCGCAACGTGACCGATATCGACGACAAGATCATCGCCAATGCCGCCGTCGAGGGCATCTCGACCTGGGCGCTGGCCGAACGCAACCACCGGGCTTTCCTGGCGGCGTACGACGCCGTCGGTGTCCTGCCGCCGACGATCGAGCCGCGGGCGACCGGGCACGTCACCGAAATGGTCACGCTGATGCAGGTGCTGATCGACCGAGGCCATGCGTACGCCGCCGGTGGCGATGTCTACTTCGACGTGTCGTCCTTCGAGCCGTACGGCGCGCTGTCCGGCCAGCGCCCCGGCGAGGTGCAGCAGGGCGAGGTCGACGACTCGCACAAGCGCAGCCCGGTCGACTTCGCTCTGTGGAAATCGGCGAAGCCCGGCGAACCGACCTGGCCGACCCCGTGGGGGCAAGGGCGCCCGGGCTGGCATCTCGAGTGCTCGGCGATGGCGACCAAGTACCTGGCGCAACCGTTCGACATCCACGGCGGCGGCCTCGACCTGGTCTTCCCGCACCATGAGAACGAGCTCGCGCAATCGGTGTGCGGTGGCGGCGTCGACATGGCCCGGTGGTGGGTGCACCACGGCCTGGTCAACATCGGCGGCGCCAAGATGAGCAAGTCCCTGGGCAACTCTGCGGTCGTCGAAGACGTGCTGGCCGCCGGCGTTCGCCCGGCCGTCCTGCGGTACAGCCTGGGTTCGTCGCACTACCGGTCCAACATCGACTACACCGACTCGACCCTGGCTGAAGCAGAGGCGGCGTACTCGCGGATCGAAATCTTCGTCCGCAATGCGGTTGAGCGCCTCGGCGGCCTCGCCGCCGCGGACGCCACTGTGTTGTCCGCCGGCGCGGACGGCGCGACGTGGGAGCAGTTCGCTGCAGCCATGGACGACGACCTCGCGGTGCCCCGCGCCCTCGCGGTACTGCACACAGCGATCGGCGAGGGAAACAAGCTTCTCGCCGGCAGCGGTGACGCGCTGATGCTGGCGCGCTGCGTCGGCGTCGTACGCCGTGGCCTGCACGTCCTCGGCCTCGACCCGATCTCGCAGTGGGCCGAGGATTCCGGCGACCTCATGTCGACGGTCGGCGCGCTGGTGGACGTCGCACTCGCGGCGCGCATCGCCGCGCGCGAACGCAAGGATTACGGCGAGGCCGACCTTATCCGCGACCGGCTGACCGCAGCCGGCATCGTCGTCGAGGACACGGCAGGGGGTGCCCGGTGGCATCTAGCCGGTCAGTAGGCGGCGCGTCCGGCGCCGCGCGCAAGGCCGCAGCGGGCGGCGCCAAGAAGTCGATCGCCGGCGGCGGAGCCGGTGGTCGCGCCGGCAAGAAGTCCGTGGCGGGGGGCGCCGCGGGGGGCCGCGCGGGCCAGGCCGTCTCGCACCGCAAGGGCGCGCCGGTCGGGTCAGGCGGCTACGGGAAGAAGCGGCTCGAGGGCCGCGGACCGACCCCGCCTGCCGAGGCGCGCACGGGCCACCCCAAGGCCCGCGCGAAGGCCCGCGCGGAGCGCGCCGCCGCGCCGCCGCCGACCGCGAGGATCGCCGGCATCCCCGTCCGCACGTCACGCAGCGCGAAGGGCGACACCGACGAGGTGATCGTCGGCCGTAACCCGGTGGTCGAGGTGCTGCGCGCGAAGGTGCCGGCCATCTCCTTGGTCGTCGCCCTTGGCATGGACTTCGACGATCGCGTCGAGGAAGCCGTCCGCCTGGCCACCCGTCTCGACATCCCGATCCGCGAGGCGCCGCGGCACGAGCTCGACCGGGTCACCTCGGGCGCGGTCCACCAGGGGCTCGCGCTGGTCGTACCGCCCTACCAGTACGCCGACCCGGCCGACGTACTCGCAGCGGCGGTCGACGCCGGCTCTGGTGGGCTGATCGTCGCGCTCGACGGGATCACCGACCCGCACAACCTCGGTGCCATCGTGCGGTCGGCCGCGGCGTTCGGCGCCCACGGCGTCGTCATTCCCGAGCGTCGCTCAGCGAGCATGACCGCGACCGCGTGGAAGACCTCGGCCGGTGCCGCAGCGCGCATCCCCGTCTCGCGCGCAACCAACATGACGCGCACCCTCAAGTCGTACGCCGCTGGGGGACTGCTCGTCGTTGGGCTCGAGGGTGAGGCGCAGATCAGCCTCGACGAGTTCGCCGACGCGACCGAGCCGCTCGTCCTCGTCGTCGGCGCGGAAGGCAAGGGCCTGAGCCGCCTGGTTGCGGAGGCGTGCGACGTGCTGGTGCGCATCCCGATGTCCGCGGCGGTCGAGTCGCTCAACGCCAGCGTCGCGACGGCCGTGGTGCTGGCCGAGATCGCCCGCCGCCGCCGTACCCGCTAGCAGTCAAGGGCGAAGAAAAAGGGCGCCGGAGTGATCCGGCGCCCCTTTCCACGATGTCTGTCAGGCGGAGAAACGCTCGCCGGTCTCCGGGCTGAACACGTGCAGCTCGTCCGGCCGCAGCGTCAGGCGCAGCGTGTCGCCCTTCGCCGGTGGGCGACGCGCGTCGTGGCGCACGATCAGCCGCTGCTCCTCACCGTTGAGATCGATGTGGCCGTAGACGAACGCATCCGAGCCGAGTTCCTCGACGACGTCAACCGTGACAGGCACGCCCTCCTCGCTGGCAAACTCGAAGGACTCAGGACGCACGCCCAGCGTGACGCTCTTGGCACCGGCCGCATTGGCGGCGGTGATGACCTCGCTGTGCAGCGGCACCCGGATCGAGCCGTAGACGGCGTCATTGCCATCGAGGGGCACGGTGTGCAGGTTCATTGCGGGCGAGCCGATGAAGCCGGCGACGAAGACGTTGATCGGGTGGTCGTAGAGGTTGCGGGGGGTGTCGACCTGCTGCAACAGACCGTCCTTGAGTACGGCGACCCGGTCACCCATGGTCATCGCCTCCACCTGGTCGTGCGTGACGTAGACGGTGGTGATGCCGAGGCGGTTCTGCAGCGAGGCGATCTCGGCGCGCGTTTGGACACGAAGCTTGGCGTCGAGGTTGGACAGCGGCTCGTCCATCAGGAAGACCTGGGGCTCGCGGACGATCGCGCGGCCCATCGCGACACGCTGGCGCTGACCACCGGAGAGCGCCTTCGGCTTGCGGTCGAGGTACTCCTCGAGGTCGAGCATCTTGGCGACCTCGCGCACACGCTTGTTGCGGTCGGCCTTGGAAACGCCGCTCAGCTTGAGCGCGAAGCCCATGTTGTCGGCGACGTTCATGTGCGGGTAGAGCGCGTAGTTCTGGAAGACCATGGCGATGTCGCGGTCCTTGGGCTGCAGGTCGGTGACGTCACGCCCGCCGATGTTGACGCTGCCCGCGTCGACTTCCTCGAGACCCGCGAGCATGCGCAGCGCGGTCGACTTGCCCGAGCCCGATGGCCCGACAAGCACCATGAACTCGCCGTCGGCGATGTCCAGGTTGAGGGAGTCGACGGCTGCCTTCTTGCCGCCGGCGTACGTGTGGGTCGCGTTGACGTAGGAAACCTCGGCCACAGCGTGGTCCTTCCAGCGGAATTCTGTCGGGTGTCAGTTCGCACAGGGTAGCCGCCAGCGTCTGATAAGAAAACAATGTGTGGGCAATCGCTCAATCGGGGGCTGCGGCCCCGCCCAGCTAGGATGCCCGCGTAGCTCTCGCCGGCGTGGCGCAATTGGCTAGCGCAGCCGACTTGTAATCGGCAGGTTCCCGGTTCGATTCCGGGCGTCGGCTCTCACATCACCGCAGGTCAGCGGCCTGCGGGCCGCTTTCTTGGGCTCCCTCGAAGTCGCATTTTGGGCCGATCTCTCACAGATCTCTCACAAGCCGCGGTCGGAGGAGCCACCACGAATCGCTCAGGGGCGGCTCACCGTGCCCGCATTCGGCGGTGGCTATGGGGTTCGGCGCGTCGACTCCAGCCCGGCTCACGTCAAAGCGCCCGCGCCCGCGCCGGCCGAGCTTCTGCGGCGGTTGGCGGTCGACGTGCGTTCGGTGAAAGTCATCAGTACCCGCGGCGGGCGGGCACGTCCTCAGCGGCCGACGGGCGCGTGGCCCAGCTATCGCTGCGGGCACGGCGACGAAGCATCCAGACGATCAGCGCGACCGCGACGCTGATTAGCACAGCGCCGATAGCGCCGCCGACGAAGGCGCCGGTGCCGGCGAAAACCCCCGCAGCGAGCAGCACTGGCAGCCCACAGCACACGACCGGTGCCAGCGCGAGTAGGAACCACCAGTTTGAGCGTGCCGGCGCGTCGCCAGTCGAGCGTGACGATGAGCTTCTGAGTGGTCCCTCGTTGTTCATCGGTGGCTCCCGCCGCTTCCCGTGCGCCGTGGTGCGTGCACCATTCATGAAAGCACAGGTTTACCTGTTGTGACAGGACGACCTGTCATTTATAGTAGGAGCCGTGACAACGACACATCCCGGCGCGGCGATCGGTGAGCGCACGGACTTGATGGCGGCGGGGCTGCTTCTGCGTTTGTTGGCCGACCCGACCCGGATGGGGATCGTCGAGCTGCTCGCCGACGGCGAGCGGAGTGTGGGGGAGCTGGCTGAAGCCCTCGGCGTGCCGCGGAGCCGCCTGGGCAATCACCTGGCGTGCGGGCTGCACTGCGGGGTGTGGACGAGCGAGCGCCGCGGACGCACGGTGGTGTATTCGCTGGCTGACCCGGCTGTGCTTGGCCTTCTCGAGCACGCCCGCGAGGTCGCCGCGCCGCGCGCGGAGTACCTCGCCGCGTGCACCCGCCTCGGTCCCGCGTGGGTCTGACGGCGTTGCGGGGCACTTCTCATCTCGTCGGAGCCGCGCACTTCGCCGCAACGGACGGACACCTGTGATGACTGAACCCGCTTTCGACCTCGTTGTGGTCGGCTCCGGCGGCGCAGCGATGAGCGCGGCGATCACCGCCCGCCAAGCCGGAAAGTCGGTGCTGCTCATCGAGCGCGGCACGCTGGGCGGAACCTGCGTCAACGTGGGCTGCGTCCCGAGCAAGGCGTTGCTGCGTTTCTCGGGGCAGCGCGCGGAAGCGGCCGCGAGCCCCTTCGCCGGGTCGCCGACGTCCGCGGGCCCGCTGGACTGGGCGGCGTTGCTCGCGCAGAAAGATGAACTCGTTGCGCACTTGCGTGAGGACAAATACGCCGCGGTTGCTGCTGCGTACGGCTTCGAGGTGCGCTCGGGGACCGCCAATTTCGACGCTGATGGAGCGTTCACGGTTGACGG
>JBDSAK010000213.1:0-11491 GCA_039922195.1 Mycobacteriales bacterium | reverse complement strand
CTCAGCAGCACTCTGCTGACCGTCGGAGCGGCGGCGGTGACCGTGTAGACCAGTTGCTGCAGTGTCGCGCACGCGAATGCGCCGCCCGCCCGGCCGGTCAGCGCCGGTGCGGTGAGATCGATCGTCGCCACGCCCAGGCGCACCGAGATCCCGCGGATGCGTGTCGATCGCGGCCACAAGCTCGTGTAGTCAGGGTCTCTGGCCGGCAGGTGCAGCATCGCGTCGACGGCGCTCGTGATCGGGCCACCGACGACGGGGACCTGCCGGAACTCGCGGTAGAGAGCTGCCCGAGTGCCGGTGTCGCCCACGTAGTAGACGGCGGCGGTCCGGGTCGTCGCGGCCTGTGCAGGTGCGATGGACCCGCCTGCCAGGAGGACCGCGCCGAGGGCGCCTGCTGATACTGCTGACCAGATACGTGACATTGCCGGGCTCCTCGAGCGAGCGGCCCGGACGGCCGCTTCCACAGGTTAGGACGCGACCGGCGCAGGAACGTTGCATCCGGCGGGCAACTTTTTCCCCTCGGAACGGCCCCCGCGTGGGACGATGCGCGCCACCGAAAGGGAGTGGCATGGGATACCCGAAGCGCATGCTCGACGAAAATGAAGACGTTGTCTTCGACCTGCACCCGCACTGGAAGGTGCTCGTCTGGCCCGTCGTCATCGCGGTGGTGACCGTCTTCGCCGCGGCCTTCGCCAGTGCGCAAGCCGGCAACCTCGATCAGGCCGCGCTGGCGCGAATTGTCATTGCCATCGCGGCGGCTCTCGTCATCGGTTTCATCTCCATCGCCCCCGCAGTGCGATGGGCGATGACGCACTTCGTCCTCACCACCAAGCGGGTGATCATGCGCAACGGCGTCCTCTCTCGGATCGGCCGCGACATCCCGCTCTTCCGGGTCAACGACGTGACGTTCAGCCACACGATGTGGGAGCGCCTGTTCGGCGCCGGCACCCTGACGGTAGAGAGCGCCGGGGAGCGGGGCCAGGTCACTCTCGCCGACATCCCGCACGTAGAGGCCGTGCACCGCGAGCTCTACCGGCTCGTCGAGATGCACGAGGATGCGCGGCGCACACCTGGCTCGATCCCCGACGAGGACGACCCGCCGCAGGAGTTCGGCCGGGACCGGGATCCGCGACGCGGCCAGCGCTGATGCCGGGCACCGAGCCCGATTCGGCCACCGTGTAGCGTCAGCTGCATGCCGGACGAGGCGCTGGTCGAGTACGACGACGTGACGCTCCGCCGCGTCGGGAAACTCGCCGTGCTGACACTGGATCGGCCCGCGGCCCGTAACGCGATCTCGACAGCGGTCGCGATTTCTCTCGCCCAGGCGTGCGCCGAGGTCGCGGCGGACCAGTGGACACGCGCGGTCGTGTTCGCGTCGTCCAGCCCGGTCGCGTTCTGCGCCGGCGCCGACCTCAAGGAGCGCGCCGAGTTCAGCGACGAGGAGCTGCTCGCGCAGCGCCCGACGATGCAGGCGGCGTTCGCCGCATTGCTTGCCTTGCCGCAGCCGGTGGTCGCCGCGGTCGCCGGTCCCGCGCTGGGCGGCGGTCTGGAGCTGGCGCTGTCGTGCGACCTCATCGTCGCGGACACCACGGCGATCCTTGGTCTCCCCGAGGTGACCGTCGGGCTGATCCCGGGCGGCGGGGGGACGCAGCTGCTCGCGCGGCGCGTCGGCCACGGCCGAGCCGCCGAGCTCATCTTCACCGGGCGGCGAGTCGACAGCGTCGAGGCCGAACGGATCGGGCTCGTCGATCGGGTCGTGCCTGCCGGTGGCGCCCTCGACGCCGCGACGGAACTCGCTGGTCAGATTGCTGCCAACTCGCCGGTCGGCGTACGAGCGGCCAAGCGGGCGATGCGGTCGCCCGAGCTGTTCGAAGGACTCGACCTCGAGGACCGGGCGTGGCGCCTCGTCGCGGTCTCGGCCGATCGGCGCGAGGGCATATCCGCTTTCGTGGAAAAGCGCGCGCCCCAGTGGCCGGAGCCGCTGTCATGAGCGATCTCCCGGGCGCGGTATCGATCCGCGAGGTCGGCCCCCGCGACGGGTTGCAGAACGAGTCGCCGGTCTCCACCGAGGCGAAGCTGCAGTTGCTGGAGGCCCTGTCGGCGACCGGCGTCCGCCGGATCGAGGCGGTGTCGTTCGTGCATCCTGGGGCCGTCCCGCAGATGGCCGATGCGGACGACGTCTGGCGTCGCATGACCCGCGCCGCCGGCGTGCGTTACTCGGCACTCGTGCCCAATCTGCGTGGTGCACAACGTGCACTCGACGCCGGCGCGAACGAACTCGAGGTGGTCGTCTCCGCGAGCGACACGCACAACCGCGCGAACGTCCGGCGCAGCACCGAGGAATCGCTCGACGAGATCGCCCAGCTCGTCGCGCTGGCGCAGGGAGCCGGCGCGACGGTCCAAGTGGTCGTCGCCACCGCCTGGGGCTGTCCGTACGAAGGGGAGGTCCGGATCGGCCGGGTTCTCGACGTCGCGAGTCGCGCCGTCCGCGACGGCGCCGACTCGATCTCGTTCGGCGACACGACCGGCATGGCGACGCCAGTTCGCGTTGAGCATCTCGTCGGCGCCTTCCGCTCGGGCCACCCGGACGTCCCGCTCAACCTGCATTTCCACGACACCCGCGGCGCGGCGCTCGCCAACGTGCTCGCGGCGCTGCAGCTGGGTGTAGCCGACTTCGATTCATCCGTTGGCGGCCTGGGCGGCTGCCCTTATGCACCAGGCGCTTCCGGCAATCTGTGCACCGAGGACTTCGTCCACATGGTGGAGGACATGGGCGTGACGACAGGTATCGATCTTGACGCGATGACCGCTGCTGCAGCGACAGCGGAGTCGATCGTCGGCCGTGAACTTCCCTCACACCTCCTCCGTGCAGGCCCGCGGACCCGGCGGACGCTGCAGACGGACGGAGGCGACCCGTGAGCGACGCGGAGAAGCTGCGCGCACAGGCCCTCGCCGGGGGCGCGCAGAAGTACCACGTGAAGAACGCCGAGGCAGGCAAACTGTTCGCGCGCGAGCGCATCGCCCTGTTGATGGACGATGGCAGCTTCGTCGAGGATGGCCTCCTCGCGAATGTTCTCGCCGGCGACCTGCCGGCGGACGGCGTCGTCACCGGGCGCGGAACGGTCGATGGCCGGCCCGTCGCGGTGCTCGCCAACGACTCCACCGTCAAGGCGGGCTCGTGGGGCGCTCGGACCGTCGAGAAGATGATCCGGATCGTCGAGACGGCGTACCGCACGCAGGTGCCGATCGTGTACCTCGTCGACTCCGCCGGGGCGCGGATCACCGACCAGGTCGATCTGTTCCCGGGACGGCGCGGTGCGGGGCACATCTTCCACGGCCAGGTTCGCGCGAGTGGTTCGATCCCGCAGATCTGCGCGCTGTTCGGCCCGAGTGCGGCGGGCGGCGCGTATGTCCCGGCGTTCTGCGATTTCGTCGTGATGGTCGAGCACAACGCGTCGATGTACCTCGGCTCGCCGCGGATGGCAGAAGTCGTCATCGGCGAGAAGGCGACGCTGGAGGAGATGGGCGGCGCCCGCATGCACTGTTCGGTCTCCGGGTGTGGGCACCAGCTCGTGCAGACGGAGCAGGAGGCGATCGACGCCGTACGCCGATGCCTGTCGTATCTGCCGTCGAACTGGCAGCAGAATCCTCCCGCAGCCGAGGCGCGCGCTCCCGCTGCGGATATCGACCTCGCGGCGATAGTGCCCGAGTCGGACCGGCAGTCGTTCGACATGCACCGGTACGTCGAAGGACTCGTCGACGCCGGGTCGTTCTTCGAGGTGCACGCGCTGTGGGCGCGGGAACTCATCACCGGCTTCGCCCGGCTGGACGGCGAAGTCGTCGGCGTCGTCGCCAGCAACCCCGCACACAAGGGCGGTGTGCTGTTCGTCGACTCCGCCGACAAGGCCGCGCACTTCATCTGGTGGTGCGACGCGTTCAACGTGCCGTTGCTGTTCCTCGCCGACGTACCAGGCTTCATGATCGGCACCGCCGTCGAGCGCCAGGGCATCATTCGACACGGCGCAAAGATGATCACAGCCGTCGCGGAGGCGACGGTGCCCAAGCTGTCGGTGATCGTTCGTAAGGCTTATGGGGCGGGGCTGTACGCGATGGCCGGCCCGGGCTTCGAGCCGGATGCGTGTCTGGCACTCCCGACTGCGATGATCGCCGTGATGGGCCCGGAAGCCGCCGTCAACGCCGTCTACGCCAACAAGATCGCCGAGATCGAGGACGCGACCGAGCGGGCGGCGTACGTCGACCGCTTGCGCGAGGAGTATCGCGCCGACATCGATCTCATGCGGCTCGCGAGCGAGTTGGTCATCGATGCGGTGGTGCAGCCGGAGGGTCTCCGTGCGGAGCTGATCCGCCGGTTCGCCGCGGCGCGCGGCAAGGAACGCCTATTCTCGCGGCGCCGTCACGGCGTGCCGCCCGTCTGAGGACGACGCCGGCTTCTTCTCCGGCGTATCGCTGACGATGAACAGCAGTCCGCCGACGACGACGAGCGCGCCGACCCAGAGGCGCGGGCCGACTGCCTCGTCGAGCAGGATGCTCGACGCCGCGAGGATCGCGATGAACCCGATCGCCGTGAACGGATAGGCGCGCGACAGCGGGACCTTCGACAAGGTGATGAGCCAGAGCATCGCCGACATGCCGAAGACGGCCAATCCGCCGACCACCCAGGGCGAGCGCGCCGCCTCGAAGAGCAACTCGAAGTTATGTGAATCCGGGTGCTGGGTACGCACCCGAGTCATGCCGTAGCGGAGCATGAGCTGGCCGCAGGCGGCTATCAGGACCGAAGCCAGGATCAGCCCGTAGTCGGCCATCGTGATCGGGCGCATGCGTCGTTCGTGCTCCTTTGCGGGATCGATGAATGCGTCGGCGAGCGAACCCAGTCCGACTGGGACCTCGGGTGCCTCCACATGCGGGTGGGCAGCGTAATCGGGGTGGTCGTCTTCGCCGGACATGCGGACAGACTAACGGTCGGTGGCAGACTCACTTGCAGTCCCGCAACCCAGGCCAGACGAGGAGACCCCTCCGTGGTTGATTTTGCGCTCAGCGACGAGCACGAGGCCTTCCGGCAGACCGTCGCCGACTTCGCCCGCGAGGTGGTGGAGCCGCGCGCAGCTCAGCTGGATGCGACCGGCGAGTTCCCGTACGACATCGTCAAGGCGATGGGTGCGCTCGGCCTGTTCGGTCTGCCCTTCCCGGAGGAGTACGGCGGGATGGGCGGCGACTACTTCGCGGTCTGCCTGGCGCTGGAGGAGCTGGCCCGAGTCGATTCGAGCGTG
Source organism: Mycobacteriales bacterium (assembly GCA_039922195.1). GTDB lineage: Bacteria > Actinomycetota > Actinomycetes > BP-191 > BP-191 > JBDTYE01. The sequence continues at coordinate 6,203 of JBDSAK010000213.1, read as the reverse complement.
GCGATCACCCTCGAGGCCGGTGTGTCGCTCGGGGCGATGCCGGTCTTTCGCTTCGGGACCGAGGAGCAGAAGCGGCGCTGGCTCCCGTCACTGTGCAGCGGCGAGTCGCTGGCTGCGTTCGGCCTGACCGAACCTGGTGGCGGTTCGGATGCCGGCGCCACGAAGACCACCGCGCGCCGCGACGGCGACGAGTGGGTCATCAACGGCACCAAGGTCTTCATCACCAACTCCGGCACCGACATCACGTCGCTGGTCACGGTCACCGCGGTGACCGGCGAGTCCACCGAGGCCAACGGACGCGTGAAGAAGGAAATCAGCTCCTTTCTGGTGCCGGTGCCCTGCGACGGTTTTCGCGTCGCGCCGGCGTACTCGAAGGTCGGGTGGCATGCCTCGGACACGCACGAGATCGTCTTCGACGACGTGCGTGTCCCGGCGGAAAACCTGCTCGGAGAGCTGGGCCGCGGGTACGCCAATTTCCTCTCGATTCTCGACGAGGGCCGTATCGCAATCGCCGCTCTCGCCGTCGGCCTCGCGCAGGGTTGTGTCGACGAGTCGGTGAAGTACGCCAAGCAGCGGGAGGCGTTCGGGCAGCCGATCGGCCAGTTCCAGGCCATCGCTTTCAAGATCGCGGACATGGAGCTGCGGGCTCGCACCGCGCGGCTCGCCTACTACGACGCCGCCGCGAAAATGCTTGCCGGCCAGCCGTTCAAGAAGGAAGCGGCGATCGCGAAGCTCTACAGCTCCGAGTGCGCTATGGCCAACGCGCGCGAGGCGACCCAGGTGCACGGCGGCTACGGCTTCATCAACGACTTCCCGGTGGCCCGCTTCTACCGCGACGCGAAAATCCTCGAGATCGGCGAGGGTACGTCGGAGGTCCAGCGGATGCTGATCGCCCGCGAGCTCGGCCTGTGATCGACGGGCTTCGTCAGGTCCGCGATGCCGACGGCGAGCAGCTGTGTGCGCTGATCGGCGGCATCTTCGCCGAGTACCCCGGCTGTGTGCTCGAACCGGAGGGTCAGGACCGCGACCTCCTCGCGCTCGAGACCTTCACCGCAGGCACCGGCGGCGAGATGTGGGTCGTCGAGCGTGACGGCAATGTCGTCGCCTGCTGCGGCTGGTCGCCGTACGCCGATGGTGCGATCGAACTGAAGCGGCTGTACGTCGGCGCACCCGCCCGCCGGCAGGGGCTCGGCGCGGCTCTGACAATGCGGGTGGAGGACGTGGCGCGCGCCCGGGGCGCGTCCGCGATCGAACTGTGGAGCGACACCCGCTTCACCGACGCACACCGGTTGTACGAGGGTCAAGGTTTCGGGCGACTGCCGGAGACGCGCGAGCTCCACGACGCGAGCAACAGCGTCGAATATCACTTTCGCAAACAGCTATAACGCCGGCATCGCGTTGGCCCCGCTCGGTGCGCGGGTCACGCTGTCGCCTGCAGGCCAGGCACGATCGTCCAGCCGGCGGCACTGCGATGCACAGTGAAATCGCCGCCGTGACCGTCGAGCCCGCCGCCGTAGTCGGCCCACGCTGACACGACAAACCCGGACTCGCTGGGCGGCACCCGGGAGACGCTGACGACGACGGCATCAACCGTGCGGGGCGGCATGTTCGTCGGCTCGCCGGCGGCTAGCGGCTGGCGTGGGATGCGCGGGTCGTCGTACGCGTCGACCAGGGTGATCGCCGGCAGCCCGGCGATCCGCATCCGGTCGAGGCATGCACGCAGTCCCGCGCTGAACGCCGCCGTGGCGGCGGGGTCGGGCGGCGGCGTGCTCGTCTGTTCGTGATCGGAGAAAGTGAACGGCGTCGAAAACCGGCTGATGAGGAACACGCCGTCGACCGTGCGCTGGCGCAGGTCGTACTCGAGCAGTTTTGGCAGCATGGCCGCGTAGACCGACGCCGACCGCTCGACCTCCGGGGCGGCGCCGGTCGGGCAGACGGTAGCTTGCCCGCCGGACTCGGCAGAGGCACCCTCCGGCGATGGCGCCGGACTTGGTGGCACTGCGGACGCCGTGCTGCCGGTAGAAGCGGCCGGTACGACGTCGCCGCACGCCGTCAAGGCGAGCGTCAAGGTTGTTGCCGACATCAGGGTGAACCGCAGAAAAGACCGCCGGGACCCGGACAACATGGTCATCTTCTCCCTGCTACCAGTAGCCACCGAACGCCGCGAGACCAGCCAGCGCCGGTCTCAGCATCACTCGCGGCCCGCCAGGACGTACGCGATCACCGAGAAGCCGATGACGCTGAGCACGATGGATGCCGCGCCGAAACCGGCGGCGGCCTGCACCGCTGCGAAGGCGATCGGGCCGACCAGGCACGTGACGAGCACGGCTGCGATGATGCGCAACCGCCGCTGGCGCGCCTCGCGGTAGCGCGGCGGGCTCATCCGACCCGGCACGGGTAGTCGATCATCGGGCAGCGGAACCCGATGTCGAGGACATCGACGGGTCCGGTCACAACTCGATGCCCAGATCCACGAGTTCGCCCTCGAGCTGCTCGCGCGAGGTGAAGACCGCCGCGCGCATGCCGGTCGACCGGGCGCCCTCGACGTTCTCCACCAGGTCGTCGGCGAAAAAGCAGGCCTGCGGCTGCTGACCGAGAGCTTGCGCGGCGTGCCGGAAGATCGCCGGATCCGGCTTGGCCATCCGCAGCTGTGCCGACGACAGCACGACGTCGAACGCTTCGTGCAAGCCGTGGTGTTCGAGATCCTCGGAGAGGCGATCCGTCGCGTTCGACAGCAGGCCCACCGGCACCTGGGCGCGAACCTTCTTGATGAGGCCGACCATCTCGGCGTCGATGTCACCGCGGCCCAGGGCCCACTCGGCAGCGGCCCGGCGTGCGCAGTCGGCACCGAACTCCGGCGTCAGCACCCGCTCCAAGCCCGACACCCACTCGGCGTACGTCGCGCCGCCGATCTGCGAGGCGGCGTACTCCGGGACGTCGAACGCGTAGCGCGCGATGGTGCCCGGTGGTAGACCGCCCGCTTCCTCCGCGGCTCGATCGGTGCCGGCCCAGTGCCGGATGACGCCATCCATGTCGAGCAGTACGGCGGCGACGCGCGGTCCACTCATTCGGTGCTCGGTCATCGGGGGTCGCTCATCGATAGGGGCGCCCCAGCGCGCGGTAGTGCCAGCCGGCGGCGATCCAGCGTTCGGGGTCGAGGGCGTTGCGACCGTCGACGATCTGCTTCTGCGCGACGACGTCGGACAGGACGGCCGGGTCCATGTCGCGGAACTCGCGCCACTCGGTGAGGTGGAGGACGACGTGCGCGCCGCGGGCGGCCTCGACCGCACTGTCGGCGTACGCGAGCTCGGGGTGCTTGGCCCGTGCGTTGTCATTCGCCTGCGGGTCGTAGACGGTGACCGTGCCACCCAGGCCCCGGATCGTCGAGGCGACATCGAGCGCGGGGGAGTCGCGGATGTCGTCGGAGTTGGGCTTGAAGGCGGCGCCGAGTACGCCGACGAGCTTGCCCTCGAACGAGCCGCCGGAGTGCTCGAGCGCCAAATCGACCATTCGCTGGCGGCGGCGCAAGTTGATCGCGTCGATCTCACGCAGAAACGAGAGCGCCGACTCGACGCCGAGTTCTTCTGCTCGGGCCATGAACGCGCGGATGTCCTTGGGCAGGCAACCGCCGCCGAAACCGAGTCCGGCATGCAGGAAGCGCCCGCCGATCCGGGTGTCGTACGAGAGCGACTCCGATAGCTTCTTCACATCGGCGTTGACCGTCTCGCACACTTCCGCCATCGCATTGATGAACGAGATCTTCGTCGCGAGGAACGCGTTGGCCGCGACCTTGACGAGCTGTGCGGTCGGCAAGTCGGTGACGACCACCGGTGTCGGGATGTCGATGATCGGTGCGAAGACCTCGCGCAGCGTCTGCTCGGCGCGACCGCCGCCCGCGACCCCGAAGACGAGCCGGTCGGGCGTCAGGGTGTCTTCGATCGCGAAGCCCTCGCGCAGGAACTCGGGGTTCCACGCGAGCTCCACGTCGGACCCCGCAGGGGTGATGCTCGCCAGCCGATCGGCCAGCCGCTCCGCCGTTCCCACCGGGACGGTCGACTTGCCCACGACGAGCGCGCGGCCGGTGAGGAACGGGCCGAGGTTGTCGATGACCGAGTCGACAAAGCGCATGTCCGCAGCGAGCGAGTCGTGCCGCTGCGGGGTGCCGACACACACGAAGTGCACGTCTCCGAAGCTCGCGGCCTCCTCGTACGACGTCGAGAACCGCAGCCGGCCCGATTCGAGGTTCTTGCGCAGCAGCGGCTCGAGTCCGGGTTCGTAGAAGGGCACCTCACCGGCCGCGAGTTTGGCGACCTTGGCCGCGTCGACGTCGACGCCGAGCACGTCGTAGCCGAGTTCGGCCATGCACACCGCGTGAGTCGCGCCCAGATAGCCCGTTCCGAACACCGTGAGCTTGTGTGACACGTAACGGTCCTAGCGTCGGCGGATGAGACGGCCGATATTACCGAGGGGCCAGGGTCGCCGTAACATTTGCCGAACCGCGTTCTATCGCGGCACGACGAGGAAATCGGGGCATAGGTGGACTTCGATCTCTATCGGCTCACCGAAGAGCACGACCTGCTGCGGGAGACCGTCCGTGCGCTCGCCGACGCCAAAATCGCCCCGCGGGCCGCCGAGGTCGATGCGACGGCGGAGTTCCCGTGGGACGTCTTCGCCGAGCTCAAGCGGGCCGGGCTGGTCGCCGTACACATCCCTGAGGAGTACGGCGGCGGCGGGGCCGACGCGATTGCGAGCGCGATCGTCGTCGAGGAAGTCGCGCGGGCGTGCGCCTCGTCGTCGCTGATCCCCGCGGTCAACAAGCTGGGCACGCAGGGGATGCTGCTCGCCGGCAGCGAGGAGCTCAAGGCTCGCTACCTGCCGCAGGTCGCGAGCGGCGAGAAGATGATCAGCTACGCGCTGACCGAGCCGGGCGCCGGTTCGGATGCGGCCGCGATGAAAACCCGCGCGGTGCGCGACGGCGACGACTGGGTGCTCGACGGATCGAAGCGATTCATCACCAACGCCGGTGTGTCGTCGCTCTATACCGTCATGGCGGTCACCGACGCGGACGCCGGCTCGCGCGGCATCTCCGCCTTCGTCATCGAAGCCGATGACGCGGGATTCACCGTCGGCAAGCTCGAGAAGAAGATGGGCATCCGGGGATCGCCGACCGCGGAGATCCACTTCGACGACTGCCGCATCCCCGCTGACCGGATGATCGGCGCGGAAGGGACCGGATTCAAGACGGCGCTCGCGACGCTCGACCACACCAGGCTCACCATCGGCGCGCAGGCGCTCGGCATCGCGCAAGGCGCGTTCGACTACGCGCTCGGCTATGTGCAGGAGCGCAAGCAGTTCGGCCGTCCGGTGTCGGACTTCCAGGGCGTGCAGTTCATGCTCGCCGACATGGCCATGTCGATTGCCGCCGCGCGCCAGCTCATCTACAGCGCGGCCGCGAAGGCCGAGCGGATGGAACCAGACCTGACGTTCATGTCGGCGGCAGCGAAGTGCTTCGCGTCCGACGTCGCGATGTCGGTGACGACAGATGCTGTGCAACTGCTCGGCGGCTACGGCTACGTCGAGGACTATCCGGTCGAGCGGATGATGCGCGACGCGAAGATCACCCAGATCTATGAGGGCACCAACCAGATCCAGCGGGTCGTCATGGCGCGCCATCTGCTGAAGTGACGCCACTGACCCACCCGATCGTCGTGACGGGTTTGATGGGCGCCGGCAAGACCAGTGTCGCCGCCGCTCTGGGCCAGCGGCTCGGTTGCCCGGTGCACGACAGCGACGCCGACATCGAGCGGGGCCACGGACGGACCGCGCGGGAGATCAAGGATGAGAACGGGCGCGCGTTCCTGCACGAGATCGAGGCAGAACACGTGCTCGCCGCGCTCGCCGCGCGACCGTACGGCGTCGTGGCCGCCGCCGCGAGCGTGGTCGACCGCGCAGACTGTCGTGCCGCGCTGGCGCCGGCGTTCGTCGTCTGGCTGTCCATCGAGCCCGCCGTCCTTGCCGCGCGGTTCGCGACGGCAAAGCACCGCCCTCAGTTCGATCCGAGCGTGCTGACCATGCTCGAGGATCAGCTGCGGAAGCGACGGAAACGGTTCGAAGCGTTGGCGGACCTGATCGTGACCTCCCCCGCATCGACCGCGGACCAGGTTGCCGCCCAGATCCTTGGAGCTCTGCCCGGCGCGGCCGCG
>JBDSAK010000212.1:0-8134 GCA_039922195.1 Mycobacteriales bacterium | reverse complement strand
GGGTGCTGAGGCTCCGCTTGGAAGGTGCCAGACTCCCGGCATCGTCACGACCAGGGCGACATGCGTGGACACGCAAGAACCCTATGGTTGCGAGCGGGGTATCGGCTCCCCTCTGTGTCAAGAAGCCTTCTTGACCCTCGTTCGGGAGGGCGTACCGTTGGCCGCGGCGGGCCGGGTTAGTGACTTTTCCGAAGTGCTGTCCATCGGGGATCGGGCAGTCGCGCTGGATGCAAGAGTCGCCCCCGAGTGTCCTTCCCGGCCCGCCGCCGCTGCCCTGGCTCGGTCGTCGACGAGCGATCGGTAGCCGGCGTCGGAGAGGCGTCGTTTCATGCAGCGCAGCGCGCCCTTCTTGCCCGTGCCTTCGGCGAGCTTGCGGCTGCTGTAGTAGGCGATGCCGTGCGGATCGGTGCGCTTGTGGCTCATCGCGGCCTGGTGCAGGGCGCTGTTGAGCTTGCGGTTCCCGGCCTGTGACAGCCGATGGCGTTCCACCTCGCCGAAAGGACACTTCCCCCAGCGAGAGTGCCGGCGGCTCATCGACCGACCGATGAGAACGGCACTTATGCCGGTAATCCTGTCAAGCGTTTGCGGGATATGCCGGTAATCGGCGGGGCCCGTGGGGGCCCCGCCGACGGGGTGGTGCAGGGTCATTGGGCGGCTCGGGCGGCGGGGCTGTTGAGCAGGTTCTGGAACAGCTCAGCGCGGCCGTCTTGGCCCTTGGCGAGCGCGTCGTCGTGCTGGGCTTGCAGGGTGGGGCGGAAGGCGATGGTGGTCTGGAAGAACCCGCACCCTTCGCAGATCGTCTCGAAGGCGCAGTCGAGTTTGGCCGGTCGGGTGCACCAGCCGTTGCCGAGCATCCGGCGGTGCTCGGTGCGGAGCCGGCGCATCTCAACGGTCTCTGCCGGGTCCGGGGTGGCGCCGGGAAGGTCGGGTTCGTCGTAGAGGGCATCGACTTGGTCGCTGACGGCGCGGTACTCATCGGCGACGGTGCGGTTCGCGATCCGGGCGTAGATCAACGTCATCCGCAACGTCTTGTGGCCGAGCATCTGCCCGATGGCTTCGATACGCATGCCGCGGTTCACGGCTTGGGTCGCGAACGTGTGCCGGAGCTGGTGGGGGTGAACATGCCCGATGCCCGCTGTCGTGGCGGTGTTGGTGACGATCCTGGCGATCATGTTCAGCGCCAGGGGACGGCCGCTGCGGGTCAGGAGCAGCCCGGTTCCATGGTCGTCGTGACGGACTTTCCAGTCGGTGAGCAGCTCGACCAGGTGTGGGTGCAACGGGATGTAGCGGTCGTTGTGGAGCTTGCCGAGCGGGATGCGCAGCCAGTGCCCGTCTCGCATCGTGACGACGGCGTCGGCTTCCAGACGGCTGAGCTCCCCGACTCTCATACCCGTGCGCAGCAGCAGGTGGATGACCAGACGATGCAGCGGGTCAGGGTCGGCCGATGCGACGCGGAGCAGCGCAGCGGCTTGGGCGTCGTCGAGGAACTTCGGCAGCGGGTCATCGATGATCGGCAGGTCGATGCTGAAGATCGGGGTGCGGGCCGGGGCCTCGGGCCAGTCCCACTCGATGATCCGGTCGAAGAACGTCCGGACGCAGCCGAGGCGCTGCCGGACGGTGTTGGCCGTCGCGCTGCTGTCGATCTTCTGTCCGGGACGGCTGACCAGGTGCTTCTTATAGTCCTCGATCTCGGGCCGGCCGACCTGCGCGAACGTGCTCACCTGCGGGTGGTCATCGGCCAGGAAGGTGCAGAACCCGCGCAAGGTCTGGTCAGCCACCCGGACGCTAGAAGCGCTGAGGCTTATGGAGATCTGCTCCAGGTAGCGGCGACTGGTGGCGGTCAGTTGCGGACAGTCGGCCTGCAGTAGCAGCCACCTCCGATCCAGTTCCGTCGTGGCGACCTCGGCGGCGTGCGCGGCGGCGTGCGCGGCGTGCTCGGCGCGTGCTGGGGCGGTCATCGGGCCACCGCCGAGGTGTGGAGGTTGAGCAGGTCCGCGCCGGCGTCGATGGCATCGCTGGCCCGTTGGTACTCCTTCGCGAGCCAATCGTTGGCGAGGTGCAGGTAGAGCCGGGTCGACTCGATGCTGCGGTGCCCGGCCTGTGCCTGGATCGCCTCCAACGCCATCCCCGCCTCCCGCAGCCGCGTCAGGCAGGTGTGTCGGAGTTCGTGGCAGGAGCAGTGCGCCAGGCCAGCCCGGTCGCGGGCGGACAGCACCAGCTGATCGAGCCCGTCCGCGCTCAGCGGCTGCCCGCGCCGCGGGCCCTTCAACACGACGAACACCGCCGTCGGGTCAGCGACCGCGGGTCGCTCGAGTTCGAGGTAGCGGGCCAGGCTGCGGAAGAACCGGGCCGAGACTGGGATCAGCCGCTGATGACCGCCCTTGCCTTCGTGGATGAACAACCGGGCCTCGCCCAAGCGGAGGTCTTCCATCCGCAGACCCAGAACCTCGCAGCGGCGCAGGCCGCCCAAGAGCATCGCCTCGACCATCGCCCGGTCACGCCAGCGGCGCAGCGCCTTGAGTAGTCCGTCGACCTCCGCCGGTTCCAAGACTTGCGGAAGCGTCCGGGGGGTGCGGATCAGCGGGACGCCGTTTCGGCGACCACCCTGCCGGCGAGTGCTCAGCCCGCGAGGGACGGGGTTCTTGCTGATCTCCTCGAGTAGCAGCAGCCACGAAAACAACCCCGACACTGTCGAGAGTCGGCGCTGGATCGTGCGGGACGACAAGCCCGACTCGCCATCAGAGAGCCGCAGTACGTTGCCGTGTCCCCGCGGCCGGCGCTGCTGGTGAATGAAAGCCAGCACGTCCGCAACGACCACCTCGTCGGGTTCCTTCGCGACGACGGTGAAGAACGCCCGCAAGTCCGACGCGCTCGCCAGGACCGTGTTCGGACGGCACCTCGCGGCGACGAACACCAAGTACCGATCAAGGACCGGATGCCCTAACTCAGGCGGCTGGAAATGACGTTGCACGGCAGGCAGAACACACCGATCGAGAGCCATGGAAACCGGTTCCTCTCAGGAGCCACGACCCGTCCCAACGACGAGCCGACTCAAGCGTGAGGATTACCGGCATATCTACACTTATTTGCAGATCTCTCTCACTTGAGTGAGCACAACTCGAGGCCGATGATCATGTTGGGGTCGGTTCCATCACCTGTGAAACGCACCACGACCACGTCGAGTAGAAGGCTGGAGGTTGAGGGTGTGACGACGGGCCGCGAAGCACCTCCCCCTGGCTGGTACCCAGACCCGAACGGTTCGGTTGCCCTGCGGTGGTGGACGGGAAACGGTTGGACGGAGGCGACGTGTGTGCCTTGCCCACCGACGGGTTGGCGAGCGTGGCTGACTCCGTCTGCCCGGGCCCGCCGTCTCGGCACGTGTATCGCGTTGGCGGCAGGAGTCTGCGCGCTCGGCGCAGCGACGATCGGACTGCTGGCACTAGCTCGGAACAAACCGCTGCCCGGCGCCGCGATTCTGCTGCTGCCGGCGGTGCCCGTCCTCGCCGTAGGGCACCTGTGGATGATGGGCCTCATGCTGGCACGTCGGCCGCAGGTGACCGGCGGTTGGCGCGAGAAGATACGCGCGAACCGCGAAGCCAGCCGCAACCCGCTACGGGTCTTCTTCGGTGATCTGCCCAGACGCATTGCCGTTCCACTCATGGCCGTCGCGTTCCTCGGTTGGCTATCGGCAATGACCGCGACCGGGGCGATCGCCAATGGCGGGCCCGAATATGCCGGCAGCGGGTGCGCATACCGACTCGCCAGCCACGGCGCCTACACATGCGTCACGAAAGCTGCCTACGAGCGGGCAGGCGCCGGTGAACAACGCTTCGCAAGCGGGATCCTCATGGCCTTCTTTACGCTTCACTTCGGGGCTGCGCTCAGCGGCCCAACAGTCCAGCGTGACCAGGGGTGACTGCCACCTCAAATGGTGCATCAAGCGCCGCATCTCAGCGTCTGGAACGGTACTTAACCCCCGCCCATCAGCGGTCATTCTGCCAGTCAACTAGCCGCTCATGAACCGAGACCAAGTTGATGACGAGGTCTCGTCGCCCCTCACCTTCTAGGTGCGCAAGACAGGCTTCGGCGACTTCCATGGAGGTGAAGCCGCCAAGTTGACCGACGTTGCCGTCTCGCTCGTCAAACCACTCAACGAGGTAGACGATTCGCGGCCCCACGTAGTCTTCGGGCTCCGGCCTTGGCTCCACATGCGCAGGGTAGTGCCGGTTCTCGCGGCCAAGCGGGACTTACCCGTCCACGGCTGCGTCGCACACGGAGCAGTCCTCGCCGTAGGTCAAGCCGCGTCGTCCCCAGGCGAAGCCGGGGAACAACCGAACGTCCACTCCGAGTCGCAGGCCGCAAGCCGTTGCACCAAACCATCGTGGTAGGCGTGAAAGACACCAGCCGGGATCAGGTCGCGCTCCGGGGCAATCTCCGTGCTCGCGAGTTGCCACATCATGGGGACAGTCTGCGCGATCCGACTCGGATCCTGGCTAGGAGCGGTTCTCCAACAGCCGGGTAACGCCGGTTCCTCCGCAGCTGGTAGCGCCGCGTTCCGGTGGCGCAGATGGTAAAGCCGCTTGATCCGGGGCGCACCGTAAACACCCTTCGACGCCGTGTGCAGCGCCACAAGTCCGCTCCTGCAAGCACCCGCGCCGCGCTGCCCCCGGACTCGGGTCGGCGCGCATGGCACACGCGAATGCAGTTAGTTAGGCCGCTCATCCTCGGGTCGTTCGGCTAAGGGGCGCTCGTCCAGCGCTATATAGACGTGTACGTCGATCGTCGCGCCGATTCGGCGCGCAAACTGGATTGCGTCGAGGTCGAGGTGGAACAACCCACTGGCGACCCATACGTCAGCCTTGTCCAGCGCCACGTCGACGTACCGCCAGGTAGGGAGATCGAGCTCCACGCTGTGCCCATGGTCAACGGCGTATTGCCGGAGCTCATCGGCGTGGTGAGCTACGCGGCCAATGACGTACTCGAGCAACTCATCCGACATGCGGTTGCGCTGCCGACCCGAAGACAACGTCCATGTTGAGCTGCTCCGCACCCGTCCGTGCGGTGCACCGGGTGCCAACACTTTGGTCGTCGCCGACGCCGTCAGCGCCGTCGAGGCGGCTCGGCGGGAGGGAGGCCGAATGCCGGCGACGCCGGGGTGCCACTCGTGATCATCGAGACCGTCTGCCCCGACGACACGGAGCACTATCGACGAGTCACCACGCGCTATAACGATCTCGAACACTTCACGTTGCCGACGTGGGACGAGGTGAAGGCGACTGCCCGCGAGTACGAGGCGCATACAGACGACCGGCTCGTGCTCGATACCCGTCGGCCTTTGTCCGAGTGCGTCGAAGAGGCTCTGGCGTACGTGCGGATGTCGTCGGCGGCATAGCCGATCCGGCAGGTCGGCGCAGTGCACGTACAGATGTTTTTTCAGGACCCGTACGGCGCGTGAATCCGCGGCATACCGTCGGCACGATCGTCGGCGCGCCGTTCAACTTGCAGCGCTCAAGCCGGACCTCATTGTCGCGGCCGAGCCTTCACGACTCACACAGTCCCCGGATCGCTTCCAAGCCGTCGCCGAGCTCTGCGAACGACGTGCTCAAGGGGGACAACCCGATGCGCATGCCACTGGGTGGTCGGAAGTCCGGGATCACGCCCTGCTTCCACAGTTGCGCGGTCATCTCGCGGGCGTTCGGATGCTCGAGCGTGACGTGGCCGCCGCGGAAGCCGTCCTCGCGCGGAGTGGCCACCGTGACGCCGAGCGGAGCGAGGTGCGCGCCGCAGTAGTCGAAGACGAACTGCGTCAGCAGAAGGGACTTGCGGCGGATCTGCGCGATGCCGACTCGGTCGATCAGCTCGAGCATGTCGAGCATCGGCAGCATGCCGAGGATCGGCGGCGTTCCTGAGATGAACTGGCGGATGCCGCGGGCGGGTTCGTACGAGTCGGTCATGCCGAACGGGTCAGCGGCACCCATCCACCCCTGGATGGGCTGACGCGCCAACCCGTGCAGCCGCTGCGCCACGTATCCGAAGGCCGGCGACCCCGGACCTCCGTTGAGGTACTTGTACGTGCATCCCACCGCAAGGTCTGCGTCGGCTGCGTCCAGCTGCACGTCTATCGCGCCGACGGAGTGGCTGACGTCCCACAGTACGAGCGCCCCGCCTTCGTGCACAGCAGCGGTGATGGCGGGCATGTCAGCGATGTAGCCCGACTTGTACGCGACGTGGCTCAGCAGGACCAGTGCCGTCTGCGCACCGACTGCCCCGCGCACCTGGTCCTCGGTAACACCTCCGAACTGATCAGGGCTGATGCGCCGCACAGTCAGCCCGAGCTCCGCCGCCATCCCCTCGACCACGAACCTGTCCGTCGGGAAGTTCTCCTCGTCCACGACCACCTCGCGCCGCCCGGGACGCGCGGCGACGGCCGCGCGCGCCAGCTTGTAGAGCACGACGGTGGTGGAGTCGGCCACCACCGTCTGACCGGGTGCGGCGCCGAGGACGACACGACCGATCGTGTCGCCAACTTGGGTGGGGAAATCCATCCACTCCTCGTCCCACGCGCGAATCAGTCGGCCGGCCCACGCCTCGTCGACGAACCGCCGCATGCGGTCCCGGGTCGCCACGAGCGGTCGGCCCAGCGAGTTGCCGTCGAGGTAGGCCACGACGTCCGGGTGTTGGATGAATAGCGCCCGGCAAGCACGCAGGGGGTCCGCGGCGTCAAGCTCCGCGGCGCCCTGGCGGACGTCGATTAGCGGGCGATGGGGACCGGGACCGGGCACGGCGGGCTCCAGAAGGTGTACGACGAGGTGCTGCTGGACTCGGCTCTAGCGACGTCGTGACTTTACGTGCCGGAGGACCTCGACCCGGCACGTAGCCCAAGCGGCGTGGGCCGGGTCGATGAGCTCGAAGTGCCCTACCTCCGGCAGGAACACCGCAGTGACCTCGGCGCCGGCTGCAGCGGTGTAGCGCTCGCTCATCTCCGCCGGCACCACGTCGTCGTCCAGACCGTGCACGACCGTGACGGGCACGCCGAGCGGCGCGAGCGCCACGGGTGAGGCCACGGCGTACCTCTCCGGCACCTCGTCCGGCTCGCCACCGAGCAGGCGATCGATGGCCCCTCCCCCGAGCCCCAGCGAGGAGGCGCGCACGAGGTCCAGGACGCCGGCCTGCGACACGGCGCCGGACATGCTGACCCTCGGCGCTGCCCCGGGTGCGCCCGCGGGAAGTCGTCCCCGCGCTGCGGCCCAGACTGCGAGCTGGCCCCCAGCGGAGTGTCCGAGGGCGACGACGCGACCGAGGTCCAGACGCCCCTCCGCCGCGGCCTGCCCCTCGCTCGCGAGCAGGTCGACCGCGGCCGCGACGTCCAGCAGCGTCGCCGGCCAGCCGCCGCCCGCGCCGACCCGTCGGTACTCGACGTTCCACACGGCCACCCCGAAGGACACCAGATCGGCCGCGAGCGGCGCGCCGAGCTCGCTGCCGTAGGCAGCCTTCCAGAAGCCGCCGTGCAGGACGACGACGACGGGCAGCTGCGGAGCAAAACCGGGTGGGAGCGACAGTTCCGCGTTCTGGCTCGGCTCGGCGCCGTAGTGCAGCACTCTGACCATCGTCGCACCGTAGCGAGAGCAGACGGCCGGTGCGTTACGTCTGCGAGCACCTGCTCCCGGCCCTGCAACGTCGCCGTCTGTGCTCGCCGGTCTGATTAGCCTCGGCTGACCGCCGGAGCACTCCGCACGCCTACGAGCTGATGTTCGCCATCCGCTTCCTCGACGCTGTGCCAGGTGACACACCGCAGGCAAGCACGTTGCTGGAGCGACTCGCCCAGTCCGTCGTGCGCGACGGCCCGGCGCCCGTGGCCGGCGGCGCAGCGGACGAGGTGCTGTACCCACTGAATTTCGCCCCGTACGCCGGTACCGCGATGCGCGCGCTTCTTGGATATCAGGCCGTCGAAGCCGACCTCGAACGTTTGGCCGGCCAACAACAGGCCGACGGAGGATGGACCGTTACTTACGCGTCGTACAGCCCCGCCGCCGCTCTCGAATGGCGCGGCTACATGACGGTGCAAGCCATCGCGGCACTTCAAGCCCGCACCCAATGGTGGCGCCCGCCAAAGCGCGCCGGCTCGAGGCCGGCT
>JBDSAK010000211.1:0-5413 GCA_039922195.1 Mycobacteriales bacterium | reverse complement strand
CGTCTTGTCCTCCAGCAGCCACAGGTTGACCGTGCCACTCTCGTCGTTCGCCGCGGGTGCGGTGGTCGCCGCTGCACTGCTCGCCCCGCCCGCGCTGCTCTGGCCGGCGCCGCTTGCCACCGATGAGGCGGCACTGGCCGCGGCCGGGGTGCTGCTGCCCGCTGCCTTCGGCTTGTCGTCGGAGCCGCAGGCGGCGGAGGCGATCATCGCGGCCGCGACGGTGGCGCAGGCGACCCGCCGACGGGTCTCTCCCGCTGTCCGCCGGCTGGCTCGCGGACCTCTCTCGTGGATCACGCGTGCGATCGGGCTGGTCAATGGACTTCCTTTCGGCGACGTGTGTGGGTTTCCTGGCCGGACGCCGTAACAATTTCGGGATCGACCGGAAAACTTCCGGACGGCGGTCACAGTAGGGCGGACCGGACACCAGGTCAACCCTTTGCTTCTCCGGATTTTGAGCGTTAGATTCCCGCCATCTACCCCCGAGCAAGGCGTCTGAAAGTTTTCCGGACGCTAGGCCCGTGGTTGCCACCCATCGAGCGGAGGAGCGACGTGCCCAAAGACTGGCGCAACACCGTCTTGCCGGCAGGCGAGCGGGCGCGCAACCTGCTGGCGCAGTTGTCGCTCGAAGAGAAGGTCGCCCAGTTATCCGGCGTGTGGGTCGGCGCGGACTCCGCCGGGGCAGGCGTCGCGCCGCACCAGCACGATCTGGCGGACGCGCCGATCGACTGGCCGGGGCTGATCAAGGCCGGCCTCGGCCAGCTGACACGGCCGTTCGGAACGGCGCCGGTCGACGCCGCCCTCGGCGCCCAGGCGCTCGCCCGGGCGCAGCGCGAGATCGTCGCTGCCGGTCGTCATGGGATACCCGCCATGGCACACGAAGAGTGCCTCTCCGGGTTCATGGCCTGGGGCGCCACGGTCTACCCCACGCCGCTGGCCTGGGGGGCATCGTTCGACCCCCATCTGGTCGAGCGCATGGCCGAGCAGATCGGCACGACGATGCGTTCGCTCGGCGTGCACCAGGGACTCGCGCCTGTCCTCGACGTGACGCGTGACTACCGGTGGGGCCGCACCGAAGAAACCATCGGCGAGGATCCCTACCTCGTTGCCACCATCGCGACGGCGTACGTGCGCGGGCTCGAGTCGACGGGTGTCGTCGCGACGCTGAAACACTTCGTCGGCTATTCGGCATCGCGATCGGGTCGCAACTTCGCTCCTGTGTCGGCCGGTCAGCGGGAGATCGCCGACGTGTTGCTTCCGCCGTTCGAGATGGCGCTGCGCGACGGCGCGGCGCGTTCGGTCATGCACTCGTACGCGGAGATCGACGGCATGCCCGTCGCCGCGGACCCAGCGCTGCTGACCGGCCTGCTGCGCGACGACTGGCAGTTCGACGGGACAGTGGTCGCGGACTACTTCGGCATTTCGTTCCTGCACAAGCTGCATCACGTGGCGAGCGACGAGGCGGGGGCAGCGTCCCTCGCCCTCGCGGCCGGCGTCGACGTGGAGCTGCCCACGGTTAACTGCTACGGCCAGCCACTTCTGGACGCGGTACTCGGCGGTCGGCTGGACGAGGCGCTCGTCGATCGAGCCGTCGTCCGGGTGTTGACGCAGAAGTGTCAGCTCGGTCTCCTCGATCCGCAGTGGTGCCCCGAGCCCGACGTGCTCCGGCACCTTCCGCACGGCATCGACGCCGACGCGGCCGACGTCCGCGGAACCGTCAACCTCGACCCTGAGCCGGCGCGGGCCCTGGCCCGCGAACTCGCCGAGGAGTCCGTCGTACTGGTGGCCAACGACGGCGTGCTGCCACTTGCTGCCAGCACACGCATCGCGGTCGTCGGGCCGCTCGCTGACGACATCGCCGGAATGCTGGGCTGCTACTCGTTTCCCAGCCACATCGGCAACCAGTTCCCGGGTGTGCCGACCGGCCCCCGGATCGCAACACAGCTCGAGTCGTTGGGCGCGGAGTTTCCCGCGGGGGGCATCACGCACGTCGCGGGATGCGACATCGACGGCGACGACACCTCGAACATCGCGGCGGCCGTCGAGGCCGCGCGCGACGCGGAGGCATGCGTCGTGGTACTCGGCGATCGGGCGGGCTTGTTCGGCCGCGGCACGTCGGGCGAGGGATGCGACGCGGTCGACCTCACGCTGCCGGGGGTGCAAGGCCAACTGCTGGATGCCGTGCTGGCAGTCGGTACGCCTGTCGTGCTCGTGCTGCTCGCCGGGCGCCCGTACGCGTTGGGCGCGTACGCCGGCCGCGTCAGCGCCGTCGTACAGGCGTTCTTTCCCGGCGAGGAGGGCGGAGACGCCGTGGCGGGAGTGCTCTCCGGCCGCGTGTGCCCGTCCGGGCGGCTGCCGGTCAGCATCCCGGCCACACCCGGCGGCCAGCCGGGCACCTACCTCACTGCGCGGCTCGGCCAGCGCAGCGACGTCAGCAGCGTCGACCCGACACCGCAGTGGGCATTCGGGCACGGTCTGTCCTACACGACGTTCGACTGGACGGACGTTCAGGTTGACGATGCTGCTGCACACCAACGCGTGGACGTCGCGACCGACGGCACCGTGCTCATTTCGATGACGGTGCACAACACCGGGCCGTGCGCCGGTGCCGAAATAGTCCAGCTCTACCTGTCCGATCCCGTGGCGCAGGTCACCCGGCCGGCGCAGCGGCTGATCGGCTACGGGCGCGTGCACCTGGAGGCAGGCCGATCCGCACGGCTGACGTTCGACGTCGCCGCCGACCTCACGTCCTTCACCGGCCGGGCCGGGCAGCGCATCGTGGAGCCAGGTGACATCGAGCTGTCGCTGGCTGCCTCATCGACGGACGTCCGTCATCGCGTCGCGCTCCGGCTCATCGGTCCCGAGCGCGTCGTCGATCGCAGCAGAGCGCTCGTCGCGCATTTCGCGGTCCAGTGACGTCCAGCCGCGACGGCGGGCGCGCCGCACCTACGCGTAGGCTGGGCGGGGCGCGACAGTCGCGGCGCCGACCGGAAGGAACGACGTTGGGTGTCAGCAGTGGGCGCGTCACTATTGCCGACATCGCCGCGGAAGCCGGCGTGTCCGTGCCCACGGTGTCCCGCGTTCTCAACGGCCGCGACGACGTCGCGTCCGAGACTCGGGGTCGGATCGAAGAGCTGCTCCAGCGTCACGACTACCGGCCACCGGGCGTGCGCAGCCGCACCGCCGCCAAGCTGATCGACGTGGTTTTCGGCGACCTCGACAGCCCGTGGGCGGTCGAGATCATTCGCGGCGTGGAGGACGTCGCGCACCGGGCCGGCGTCGGCACGGTTGTCTGGGCCGTACACGACGAATCGACTTCCGCGCGGCAGTGGTGGGAAAACGTCCAGTCCCGTACGTCCGACGGCGTCATCCTGGTCACCTCGCATCTGGACGCAAAACTCGAGGCGGAGGTGCGTCACCTGCCGACCGTCGTCGTCGACCCATCGGGGTTGCCGTCCATCGACGTACCGACGATCGGTGCCACCAACTGGGCGGGTGGACTGAGCGCGACCGAACACCTGGTGCAACTCGGGCACCGCCGGATCGGCTGCATCGCCGGTACGCCGCGGCTGCTGTGCAGTGGCGCGCGGCTGGGCGGCTACCGCGCGGCACTGGACGCCGGCGGTATCGAGTACGACGCCGACCTGGTCTACACCGGCGACTTCCGCAACGAGTCCGGCTTCCTCGGCGGCCAGGCACTGCTCGACCGCAGCGATCCGCCCACAGCGATCTTCGCGTCAAGTGACCAGATGGCACTTGGTGTGTACGAAGCAGTGCGCCGCTGCGGACTGCGGGTGCCAGGCGATGTGAGCATCGTCGGTTTCGACGATCTGCCGGAGTCGCGTTGGGCGTCGCCGCCGCTCACGACCGTGCGCCAGCCGCTGGTGGAGATGGGCATGCTCGCGGCGCGCACCATCCTGGCGCTCAGTCGCGGCGAGGACATCGAAAAGTTGCGGATCGAACTGGCGACCAACCTGGTCGTCCGCGAGAGCACATCGGCTCCGGCGCGCGCGTAGTCGTCGAACGGGCCTACATCAACGGTCTGGCGTGCGGCGGGATCGGCGACGGCAGCGCCGTCTCCCCCATCAGGAAGGCATCCACGGCCGACGCGCACGAGCGCCCTTCGGCAATCGCCCACACGATCAGGCTCTGGCCGCGGCCCATGTCGCCGGCGACGAAGACCTTGTCGACGCTGGTCGCGTAAGAGTCGTCGCGGCCGACGTTGCCACGCGGGTCGAGCTCGACGCCGAGCTGGTCGAGCAAGCCCGCGCGCTGCGGGCCGACGAAACCCATCGCCAGCAGGACCAGCTCGCATTCGAGCTCGAACTCACTGCCGTCGATCTTGGTGAACGCGCCGTCGACCAGCTCGACCTCGTGCGCCCGCAGTGCCCGCACCGCCCCCAGGTCATCGCCGAGGAACGCCTCGGTGTTGACCGAGAAGACCCGCTCGCACCCCTCTTCGTGCGCGGACGAGACCCGGAAGATCATCGGCCAGGTCGGCCAGGGGTTGACGTCGGGCCGGCTCTCCGGCGGCCGCGGCAGGATCTCGAACTGGTGGACCGAGACCGCGCCCTGGCGCAGCGACGTGCCGAGGCAGTCGGCGCCGGTGTCGCCACCGCCGATGATGACGACCTTCTTGCCCGCCGCCGAGATGGGCGCGGTGTCCAGGTCGCCCTGCTGGACCTTGTTGGCGAGCGGCAGGAAATCCATGGCCTGGTAGATGCCGGTGAACTCACGGCCGGGGATCGGCAGGTCCCGCGCAGCCGTCGCCCCGCCGGCGAGCACGACCGCGTCGTACCCGGCGTCCAGTTCCTCGACGGTCACGTCGACGCCGACGTTGACGTTGACGCGGAACTCGGTGCCTTCAGCCGCCATCTGCTCGAGGCGGCGGTCGAGGTGGCGCTTCTCCATCTTGAATTCCGGGATGCCGTAGCGCAGCAGGCCGCCGATGCGGTCGGCGCGCTCGAGTACGACGACTGCATGTCCGGCGCGAGTCAGTTGCTGCGCCGCAGCAAGGCCGGCCGGACCCGAGCCGACGACCGCAACCTTCTTGCCGGAGCGCTGCGCGGGAATGACCGGAACGACCCAGCCCTCTTCCCACGCGCGGTCGATGATCTCCACCTCGACCTGCTTGATGGTCACCGCGTCGTCGTTGATGTTCAGGACACATGCGCCCTCGCAGGGCGCGGGGCACAGGCGTCCGGTGAACTCCGGGAAGTTGTTGGTGGCGTGCAGCCGCTCGATCGCCTCCCGCCAGTCGTCGCGGCGGACCAGGTCGTTCCATTCCGGGATCAGGTTGCCCAGCGGACAGCCGTGGTGGCAGAACGGGATGCCGCAGTCCATGCAACGTGCTGCCTGGATCTGCACCTGTTCAGGGCCGAAGGCGTCCTTGCCGGCGTAGACCTCCCGCCAGTCC
>JBDSAK010000210.1:0-18446 GCA_039922195.1 Mycobacteriales bacterium | reverse complement strand
GCAGGACTACCTGGCGATGGGGACGTCCGCGGTCGCGATGCTGAGCGAACTGATCGACAGCCGCCAGGCCCGCGAATCGGTCGGCGAGAACGGCCCGCCGCCCAAACTCTTGCCCGGTCAGCTGGTCGTTCGGGAGTCGACCGGCCGGCCGTCGGCCTAGCCGGCGGCCGAGTCACAGCCGTACCACCAGGTAACACCTGACTCACCAGCGACGTGTCGTGCGCGGTGTCGTGCAACCGCGTGCAGAAAACTGGGCCGAAAGGCTCGACGCGGAGGACCAACCGGCCTACTCTCGGCTCCCGGAAACGTTTCCGGCACCCCTTGTTCCACACCCGAACAGAAGGTAGGACGCCGCCAATGTCTTTGCCATCAACTCACAGCGGAGAGCGCCGACGGATCGGCCGCCGCTTGCTCGTCGGCGCGAGCGTTCTCGCGATCGGCATGTCGACTGTGGGCATCGCCGCAGCGGCGCCCGCAGCTTCGGTCAGCGTCACCAACCCCGTCCTCGGTTCCAACGTCAAGATCTTCGACCCGTCGATGTCAACGACAAGCATCCAGGCCGAGACCGACGCCATCTTCGCGCAGCAGGACTTCAACGAGTTCGGGACGGAGCGCTACTCGCTCTTCTTCAAGCCAGGCGTCTACGGCACGGCCCCCGTCCTCGATGCGGACGGCAACGTCATCACGCCGGGCAACCCGCTCGACGTCAAAGTCGGCTACTACACCGAGGTCGCCGGCCTCGGCCAGGACCCGGGGGACGTCGTCATCAACGGCACCGTCACCGCGGCCGGACATAACGGCTCGGGCGCGCTGACCACCTTCTGGCGGTCGGTCTCCAACCTGCGGATCAACCTCGTTCGGGGCAACGACTGTCACACGTCGAACGAGATGTGGGCCGTTTCCCAGGCTGCGCCGATGCGTCGAGTCGACGTGGACGGCTTCACGACGTTCATGCCGTACTGCGAGAACCCCAATTTCGCGTCCGGCGGCTTCGTCGCCGACTCGAACCTGCGGGGTGGGGCGCTCAACGGCTCGCAGCAGCAGTTCTACGTGCGCAACAGCAACATCGGGGTGGTCTGGACGAACTCCGTCTGGAACCAGGTCTTCTCCGGTAACACCGGTGACGGAGTGCCGGCGGACAACTACCAGGCAGGTGGCCCGTACTACACGACCCTTCCCACCACACCGGTGAGCAAGGAGAAGCCGTACCTCTACATCGACGGAGCGGGCAAGTACAACGTGTTTGTCCCGTCGCTCCAGCGCAACTCGGTCGGCACCACGTGGGCCACCGGCCACACGCCCGGCACCTCGCTCCCGATCTCGAGCTTCTTCGTCGCCAAGCCGTCCAACTCCGTGGACGAGATCAACGAGGCGCTGAGCGAGGGTAAGAACCTCCTGCTCACGCCGGGCGTCTACGACGTCGCGCAGACCATCAAGGTCAAGCGTGCCAACGCGGTCGTCCTCGGCCTCGGTTACGCCACCCTGACGGCGAAGAACGGCGTTACGGCGCTGGCGACGGCCGATGTCCCGGGCATCCAAATTGCCGGCGTCACGGTCGACGCCGGGGCGGTCAATTCCCCGGTGCTCATGCAGATCGGCTCGAGGAACGGCAACAGCGGCATCCCGCACACGACGGCCGCCAACCCGACCGTGCTTTCCGACGTGTTCTTCCGCATCGGCGGCCCGCACATCGGCAAGGCGACGACCAGCCTCGAGGTGAACCAGGACAACACGCTGATCGACCACGCGTGGATCTGGCGCGCTGACCACGGCGTGGCCGGCTCCGTGGGCTGGACCATCAACACCGCGGCTCATGGCCTGGTCGTCAACGGCGACAACGTCACGGCAACGGGTCTGTTCGTCGAGCACATGCAGAAAGAAAATGTGATCTGGAACGGCGAGAACGGCGTCAACGTCTTCTTCCAGCACGAGACGCCGTACGACCCGCCGTCGCAGGCTGCCTGGGACCAGCCCGGTGACTTCGTCGGCTACCCGGCGTTCCAGGTCGCGAACGGCGTCCAGACCTTCCACGCATACGGCATGGGCAGCTACGTCGTCCAGAACCAGACCACTGCGACCGCGAACGCCACCGCCGCCTACCAGGCTCCGGTGCGTGCGGGCGTGCAGTTCACCCACATCGACACGGTGTGGATCGTCGGCAACGGCGGTTACCTGCACGTGATCAACAACACGGGCCCGGCGGCCACGTCAGCGGTGGCCTTCGTGCCGCAGGTGGTCGTGCAATACCCGTAACGGAGCGGTTGCACCACAGCACCACTGACACCCGATGGGCCGGAGCGATTGCTCCGGCCCATTGGCGTGTCAGCATTCGATACGGTCGCCCCCTCGTCGTACCGCCGGACCCGGAGGGAAACAGCTTGTGGCCGCAGGACCCAGCTTTCGCGCCGCGCCAGTTCGCGTGCGCGTTCCGGCAACGTCGGCCAACCTCGGTCCCGGCTTCGACGCGTTCGGATTGGCTCTGAGCCTGTACGACGACGTGATGGTTCGCGTCGCCGACTCAGGCCTGCACGTCGACGTCGCCGGTGAGGGCGCCGACGAAGTCGACCGCGGGAAGAAGAACCTCGTCGTCCGATCGGTGCGGGCGGCCTTCGACGCCCTCGGCGGTCAGCCGCGCGGTCTCGAAGTCATCTGCGCCAACCGGATTCCGCACGGCCGCGGCCTCGGGTCGTCCGCCGCGGCGATCGTTGCCGGCATCACTGCCGCGCGCGCTCTCGTGCTCGCCCAGCTGGACGACGACGACGCGTTTCAGCTTGCGTGCGAGCTCGAAGGCCACCCGGACAACGTCGCGGCCTGCATCCACGGCGGCGCCACAATCGCCTGGCGTGACAGCGATTCCGCGCCGGTCGGCGTACTCCGGTTGGAGCCACACCAGAGCCTTCGCGCGGTCGCTCTCGTGCCGGTGACCAAGCTGTCGACGAGCAAGGCACGGCGGCTGCTGCCGGACTTGGTGCCGCACGCGGCGGCTGCTGCCAACTCCGGCCGTGCCGCATTGCTGACCGAAGCTCTGACGCGCCGCCCCGAGCTGCTCTTTCCCGCAACACGAGACCTCCTCCACCAGGACTACCGCGCGCCGGCCATGCCCCGCAGCGCCCGAGTTCTCGCGTTGCTGCGGGAAGCGGGGATCCCCGCAACGATCTCCGGCGCGGGACCATCGGTCCTCGCGCTGCTGGTCGAGGGCGACGACACCGCGCGCAAGCAGGTGGAGAGCTTGCTCCCGGGAGGCTGGTCGGCGATCGACCTGGCCGTCGACCGAGCCGGTGCGGCCGTCGTACCCCTGGATGGGTGAACCGCGTCCCGGAATAGGGGCGGCCCGGCGTGTGGTTGTTGCCGATGAGGGCAGCGATGGTTAGGCTTCCCATCAGTACCTGCCCGCAGAGGTAATCGGGCTCCGCGCAGTTCGTCGCGGTCGAAGTCACCGGCTCAACACTCAAGTTGGAGACTCAGGCTGCCGAGGCCGCTCATGGCTCCGCGGAAACCAGCAGTCCTCCCGCCACGCTCGTTCGCGAGCGCGGCAGCACGGCTCTCCCGGCCGAATGGCGCGGCTCACCCAGCCCGCAGCCGTCGGAAGCTGAGCCGTATTCCACCGTGGTGACTCCGTCACCCACCCAGACCTGGCATTGCCAGAACACACCGGCCGACCTCGGGGCCTCCCGCCCCCGGCCGTCACGGAAGGACATTCCTTGAGCGAAACCACCCAGGCCCCCGACGCTGCGGCACCGCAGGCGCCGGCGAAGCGCACGCGCGCCGCCGGCAAGGGGCTCAGCGGCATGCTGCTGCCCGAGCTGCAGTCCGTCGCGAGCGGTCTCGGCATAGCCGGCACCGCCAAGATGCGTAAGGGCGACCTCGTCACCGCCATCCAGTCCGCGCAAGGCGCCGGCGCTCCCGCCGCGGGTCGGCCGGAGACCTCCGAACGACCCGCAGCCGCCGCGCGCGGCGCCGGTCGATCGGCCGCAGCCAGCGCCGGTAGATCGGTGGCCGAAAGCGCGCCGGGCGCCGACTCCAACGGTGCAGCGCCACGCATCCACACCGGAAGTGAGGGCGGCTCAGCTGATTCGGGGGACTCGCCCGGCGAAGTCGGCTCGCGCCGCGAGCGTCCCCGCCGCGACCGCCAGCGCTCCGGCCAGAGCGGCGAGCGCTCCGGCCAGAACGGCGAGCGCTCCGGCCAGAGCGGCGATCAGGCTTCCGTTTCCGCCGAGGGCCAGGACCAGCGCGAGCACAGCCCCCAGCAGAACGCTCAGAACGACGGTCAGCCGGCCGGCTCCAGCGAAAGTGGGCCACAGAGTTCTCGCGAGCGCTACCGCGACCGCGAGAGCAACCGCGGGCGTCAGGGCCAAGGCGGCCAGGGCAACCAGGGCGGCAATCAAGGCGGCGGCCAGAACCAAGGCGGCGGCCAGAACCAAGGGGGCGGCCAGAACCAAGGGGGCGGCCAGAACCAAGGCGGCCAGGGCCAGGACGAGTTCGGCCGCACCGGTCGCCGCGGCCGGTTCCGCGAGCGCGGCCGCAACCGGCAAGGTCGTCCCGGCGGCCAGGGCGGCGGGGCCAACTTCGGTGAGGCCGACCCGATCATCCGCGACGACGACGTACTCGTCCCGATCGCCGGCATCCTCGACATCCTCGACAACTACGGCTTCGTCCGGACGACCGGCTACCTGCCGGGACCGAACGACGTCTACGTCTCGCTCGCGCAGGTCCGGCGCTACGGGCTGCGGAAGGGCGACGTCGTCACGGGTTCGGTGCGCCAACAGCCGGCCGACGTCGAGCGCCGTGACAAGTACAACGCGCTCGTCCGCCTGGACACCGTCAACGGCATGGATCCGGAGCAGGCCAAGGGCCGCGTCGAGTTCAACAAGCTCACGCCGCTTTACCCGCAGGAGCGTCTGCGCCTCGAAACCGAAGGTCCGGTTCTGACGACGCGCATCATCGACCTGGTCTGCCCGATCGGTAAGGGGCAACGCGGACTCATCGTCTCGCCGCCGAAGGCCGGTAAGACGATGGTGCTGCAGGCGATAGCCAACGCGATCACCGTCAACAACCCCGAGTGCCACCTGATGGTCGTGCTCGTCGATGAGCGACCTGAAGAGGTCACCGACATGCAGCGCTCGGTCAAGGGTGAGGTCATCGCCTCGACCTTCGACCGGCCGGCCGAGGATCACACGACCGTTGCCGAACTCTCGATCGAGCGCGCGAAGCGACTTGTCGAGCTGGGCCACGACGTCGTCGTACTCCTCGACTCGATCACCCGGCTTGGGCGTGCCTACAACCTGGCGGCGCCCGCGTCCGGCCGCATCCTCTCCGGTGGTGTCGACTCGACCGCGCTCTACCCGCCGAAGCGCTTCTTCGGTGCCGCGCGCAACATCGAGAACGGCGGCTCGCTGACCATCCTGGCCACCGCGCTCGTCGAGACCGGTTCACGAATGGACGAGGTCATCTTCGAGGAGTTCAAGGGCACCGGAAACATGGAGCTCAAGCTCGACCGCAAGCTCGCGGACAAGCGCATTTTCCCTGCGGTGGACGTCGACGCGTCCGGTACGCGCAAGGACGAGATCCTGATGGCGCCCGACGAGTTGTCGGTGGTCTGGAAGCTGCGTCGGGTGTTGCACGCACTCGACCAGCAGCAGGCGCTCGAGTTGCTGCTCGACAAGATGAAGCAGACCAAGACGAACGTCGAGTTCCTGATGCAGATCCAGAAGACGACAGTCGGCCCGCAGGACTAACGACAAGATCAAGTGCGCACTCAAGACCGGCCTCCCCGGACGTTAGTGCGCACTTGATCTTGCTGCCGTACGGCGAGCGCCTCCCGGATTCGCGCGGCGACCCAATCGGGCTCGCCGACGATCTGTTCGTAGAGGAAGCGCAGCACGACCCAGCCCGCGGCACCTAGCCATGCGTCACGCCGGATGTCGGCCGCACGCGCGTCCGGGGTGAAGTGCCACGTGCGGCTGTCCGCCTCGACGGCGACCCGCTGCGCCTCGAAGGCGACGTCCAGGTACGCCGATCGCTCGCCGATTGCGACCCGCAGCTGCCGCTTCGGGTCCGGCAGACCGGCATCGCGGATGAGCCGAATCAACGCCAACTCCGCCTCGCTGTGGCTTCCGCCCGCGACGTCGTCGAGAAGCGCGAGCAGGGCCGGTCGCGATCGACACCGTGGCCGGATCGCAGCGCGCAGCCGGTCGGCGCTGACTCGTCGTTCCCGGATCGCCCGCATCACGAGCTCCCGGCCAGCAGAGCGGTCGAGACAGCCGAACGCCTCGACCACCGACGTCTCCAGAGTGCTCACCAGCACGTCGCCCCTGGCTACGGGCGCCATGGTCGCGCAGCGGTGCGGAATCAGCACCGGCGTCCGCCGCAGGCGCCGCGGGCCCTCCATCAGGTGGACGGCGCGGGCGTCGTCATGGGGCAACGCCCACTCCGCGCACGAGCTGATGCAACCCAGGTACGCACCCGGTCCGGCGTACAGCAACGCGGCTCGGCGCTTCGCAGCGGCCGGGTCGATCGCCGCGTCGCAGGTGAAGTAGATCTCCGGAAAGAATCGAGCCAGGCGGCCGCTGCGCAACGCCCGCGTGATCGCGGCGTTGGACATCGCGAGGTCACCGCGCCGCACGAGTCCGAACTCCGAGAAGTCGAGTGAATCGTCCTCCATGGACCGACGGTCGCGGACGCCGCGGCTCTGCGCGGTTAACCGCCCCGTTCTGTGGACAGCTTCGCGAGATCAAGTGCGCAGAGGCGACCGGTCCCCCCGGACGCCAGTGCGCACTTGATCTGCCAGGCGCGTGAAACTGCCGCGCGGAGCGGCGGCGCTAGGGGGCGCGCGTGAGGACTTGCTTCGTCGTTCCGGTGGCGATCGTCATGCTGTTGCCGGCGACGGTGACCACGTCGGCCTTGGCGATCCACTCGTCGATCGGCTGGTTGTCGCAGCCGATCTCGGTGTGTATTCCGGTCGTGACTTTCAGCGTCCCGGATGCCGTCGTCCAGGTGCCGGACGAGCCGTTGCACCCGTCGCTGCCCTTGTACCTGCCGTCGCCGGCGAACGTGATGAAGGCGCCGTTGTCCTTCTTCGGGCGCCAGGTGCCCGCGACGTCGAGTGCCGCCGCGGCGTCGAACGTGCTTACGGTGTAGCCGGATTCCTCGTCGGCCATCATCGTGCTCCAGTCGATGTATGCCGTGGTCGGATAGCCGTACTCGGAGTCGTAGGTCACCTGTACGGCGGCCGCTGGCTCGGCGTCTCCGTACGCCTTGCGCAGTTCGGCGAACAGCTTCTCGATCGTCGGCGCGTCGGCGACTTCGGGCACGAATTCGAGGCCCGGGGCGAACGAGTCGTCTTGCTCGGGCGTCTTTTCGACGGACTTCACCGAGCCGTCGACCACGGTGACGAGAAGCTTGGTGCGGGGACAGAAACATCGGGGTTCATACGTGAAGCTGTACGACGACACGGACTTCGACGTCCACAGCTTCTCGGCTGCGGCCAGCGCTTCGGCGCCGGGCGGCGGCGTCCTCGTCGGGCTCGGGGACGGGGTCTCGGTCGGTTCCGGACTCGGCAGGTCAGTCGGGGACGGACTCGCCGTCGGACTGGCGGAAGACGTTGACGGGTCGGCCGTCGGGCCGGCAGACGTCGGTGTGGCGGCCGGCGGCGGAGAACTCGCACCCGAGCCCGTGCGCACGGCTTCCTGCGGTCCGCACGCCACCGCCGCCATGGCAACACCAACAAGCACGACATTCAGAACGTTCGGCCGGCGCATGTCGCCCTTCCTCTCAGTCGGCCATTGGACGGGCCGGGGCGCGGATCGGTTCCGTGATCGCGGGAAGGTCCCCGCGCGAGCGTGCGTTATGCTTTGGTCCACTCCTGTGCCGGTTCACGCCCGAACTCTTGGCGACCCGGTGCGCATCGATGGAAAGCGAGTACGCCGTGAAGGCCGACATCCACCCCGAGTACAAAGAGTGCACCGTGCGCTGCTCCTGCGGCGCCGAGTTCACCACCCGCAGCACGAAGGCCGACGGCCAGATGCACGCGGACGTCTGCAGCCAGTGCCACCCGTTCTACACCGGCAAGCAGAAGATCATCGACACGGGCGGCCGGGTGCAGCGCTTCGAGGAGCGCTACGGCAAGCGCACGGCAGGCGAGTCGACCAAGGGCCAGACCAGCAAAAAGGCTTAGCTTCACGACGGCGCCCGCACGAGCTCACCGGCTCGGCCGGGCGCCGTTGTCATGTCCGGGCTGATTGTCTTGTGCGAACCGCGCGCGAACGGAGGGTTGACCAGTGCTGGAGAAGTTGGACGAGATCGCCGCCGAACACGCCGACCTCGAAAAGCAGCTCGCCGACCCCGCGGTGCACGGTGACCAGTACGCCGCCCGCACCCTGTCCAAGCGGTACGCCGAGCTGACGCCGGTCCTCGCCGCGCTCACCGACCTGAAGCAGACCGAGGACGACCTCGTCGCTGCCCGCGAGTACGCGAAGACCGACGCCGACTTCCGCGCCGAGGTGACCGAACTCGAGGCGCGCCGGGACGAGCTGCACCACGAGATCCGCGCACTGCTCATCCCGACCGACCCCAACGACGACAAGGACGTCATCCTCGAGGTCAAGGCGGGGGAGGGCGGCGAGGAGTCGGCCCTGTTCGCCGGCGACCTGCTGCGGATGTACATGCGGTACGCCGAGCGGCAGGGCTGGAAGACCGAGATCATCGACGCCAACCCCAGCGACCTCGGCGGCTACAAGGACGCCAGTGTCGCGGTGAAGGCGAAGAACGGCGGCGCCTGGAAGAAGCTGAAGTACGAGGGCGGCGTACACCGGGTGCAGCGGGTGCCGGCGACCGAGAGTCAGGGCCGCATCCACACCAGCGCGGCCGGCGTACTCGTGCTCCCCGAGGCCGAAGAGGTCGAGGTCGAGATCGGCCCGAACGACCTGCGCATCGACGTCTACCGCTCGAGCGGCCCGGGCGGGCAGAGCGTCAACACCACGGACTCCGCGGTGCGCATCACGCACATTCCCACCGGCACGGTCGTCAGCTGCCAGAACGAGAAGAGCCAGCTGCAGAACAAGGAATCCGCCATGCGCATCCTGCGCGCGAGGTTGCTGGTGCAGGCACAAGATGCCGCGAACGCCGACGCGAGCGCGGCCCGGGCGAGCCAGGTGCGCACCGTCGACCGCAGCGAGCGCATCCGCACGTACAACTTCGCCGAAAACCGGATCTCCGACCACCGGGTCGGCTTCAAGGCGTACAACCTCGACCAGGTCCTCGACGGCGACCTCGACGCTGTTGTACAAGCCCTGAGTGACGCGGACAACGCCGAGCGAATGGCCGCGGGATGATCGCGCTGGCGCGCGCCGACGTCGCGGCGGCCGCCCGACGGCTGGCAGCGGCCGGTGTCGGTTCGCCGCACTACGACGCCGAACGCCTCGCCGAACTGGCCGGCGACGATGATCGGGCATTTGCGGAGTACGTCGACCGGCGGGCGAAGCGGGAGCCGCTGCAGCACATCACCGGTGTTGCCTACTTCCGGTATGTCGAACTTGCCGTCGGTCCCGGTGTCTTCAGCCCGCGACCGGAAACGGAACTCGTCGCGCAAGCGGCGATCAACTTTGCGAAACCTCTGACCGAGCCGCGAGTCGTCGACCTCTGCGCCGGCAGCGGAGCGATCGCGCTGAGCATCGCGAGTGAAGTGCCGACTGCAACGGTGCACGCGGTCGAGATCGATGATGCCGCGTTCACGTGGCTGCAGCGGAATGCGGCCGGGACGAAAGTGCAACTGCACCACGATGACGCGGCGACGGCGTTGCCCGCCCTGGCGGGCACTGTCGACGTGGTCATCAGTAACCCGCCCTATGTTCCGCTCCGCATGAAAACGGAATTGGAAGCAGAAGTTCGCGACCACGATCCTGAGGCAGCCCTCTACGGCGGGATCGACGGGCTCGAGGTCATTCGCGCGATTGCTGCCCGCGGCGCCCTGTTGTTACGGGCCGGTGGCCTGCTGGTCGTCGAGCATGACGACACGCACGGCGACGCTGTCCCGGCGCTCCTTGCTGCGTCCGGCAACTGGACCGACATCGCGGACCACGTCGACCTGACGGGGCGCCCGAGATTCGCCACGGCGGTAAGGACATCGGCGTGAAGAGTTACGACTGCACCGGTGCCGAGAACCGTGAGCTCGGTGTGCAAGCGGCTGTCAGCGCAGTACGCCGCGGAGATCTCGTCGTGCTGCCGACGGACACGGTGTACGGCGTCGGGGCCGATGCGTTCTCACCGCAAGCGGTCACCCAATTGCTCGCCGCGAAGGGCCGCGGGCGCGACATGCCGGTGCCGGTGCTCATCGGCGCGTGGCGCACAGCGCGGGCACTGACCGACTTCCTGTCCGAGCCGGCGGAAATGCTGGTCAGCGCGTTCTGGCCGGGGGCTCTGACGATTGTCGTCAAGCAGGGCAGCGGGCTGGTCTGGGATCTCGGCGACACCAACGGGACGGTGGCGCTGCGCATGCCGCTGCACGACGTCGCGATCGATCTTCTGCAGGAGTCGGGGCCGCTCGCGGTGTCGTCGGCCAACTTGTCGGGCTTCCCTGCGCCGACGACGGTCGAGGATGCGCGCAACGGCCTCGGCGAGACCGTGGCCGTCTACCTGGATGCCGGCCCGACGCCAGGTGCGATCCCGTCGACGATCGTCGACGTCACCGGCCCGCGCCCGCGGCTGCTGCGGGCCGGCGCCATCAGCCGCGAGCAGATCGAGGCAGTAGTCGGCAGTGTCGCGAATGACTGACGACTCCGTCGACGTCTTCGACGTCATCTTCGTGTGCACCGGCAACATCTGCCGGTCGCCGATGGCCGAACTCATCCTGGGCAAGCGACTCACCCACGCGGTGCCCGCTGCGTCGCGCGACTTCCGCGTGCACAGTGCCGGCACGTACGGGTTGCACGACTATCCGATCGACCCGCGCGCGGCGAAAGCGATCACGGACCTCGGCATCGACTGCGACTCGTTCCGCGCCCGTGAGCTGAGCGACTCCATGCTCTCGGCGGCGGACATCATCCTGACCGCGACCAGAGATCACCGCGCGACCACCGTCACGATGGCCCCGCGGACGGCGCGGCGCACGTTCACCATCCGCGAATTCGGCCGCCTCTGCGCCGGTGTGGACCCCGCCGTCATTTCGGAGACGCGTCCGGTCGCGAGGGCGCGCGAAATCGTCCTGCAGGCGGGCGAGCGACGCGGTCTCGAGCCTGCGTCGTACGAGGAGGACGAAATTGTCGATCCGTATCATTCGCGGCAGTCCGACTTCGCCACGAGCGTGCGTCTGATCGAGGAATCCCTGCAGCCGTTCTTGCGTCTGCTCGCTCCTGGCGTGTCGTGAGCCACCCTCACGCGAATCCGCGTTCGAAGGCGTTGGCACTCCCGGCTAGAGTCGCCTTATCCCTGCGTTCGAGGAGACCTCAGCCATGACCGATGCCACTCCCTTCTGGGGCTCCGACTTCAACTCCCTGCGGCAGATCGATCCCGACATCGCCGACGTACTCATCTCTGAGCTCGATCGCCTGCGCGGCGGCCTGCAGCTCATCGCCAGCGAAAATCTCACGTCGCCCGCGGTCCTCGCTGCGCTCGGGTCGACGCTGTCCAACAAGTACGCGGAGGGGTATCCGGGCAAGCGCTACTACGGCGGGTGTTCCGAGGTCGACAAGGCCGAGAACCTCGCGATCGACCGCGCCAAAGTGCTCTTCGGCGCGGAGCACGTCAACGTCCAGCCGCATTCGGGCGCCAACGCCAACCTCGCGGCATACGCCGCACTGCTCACCCCCGGCGACACGGTGCTCGCGATGAGCCTGCCGCACGGCGGGCACCTCACCCACGGCAGCAAGGTCAACTTCTCCGGCAAGTGGTTCAACACCGTCGCGTACGGCGTCGACCAGGAGACCGAGCTCATCGACTACGACGCCGTGCGCTCCCTCGCTCTCGAACACCGGCCGAAGATGATCATCGCCGGCGCGACGGCGTACTCCCGGCTCATCGACTTCCAGACGTTCCGGGACATCGCCGACGAGGTCGGCGCCTACCTCATGGTCGACGCCGCGCACTTCATCGGCCTGGTCGCCGGCAAGGCGATTCCGAGCCCGGTGCCGTATGCCGACGTCGTCTGCTTCACCACGCACAAGGTCCTGCGTGGCCCGCGCGGCGGCATGATCGTCTGCAAGGAAGCGCTGGCCACCAAGATCGACAAGGCCGTCTTCCCCTTCACCCAGGGCGGGCCGGTGATGCATTCGGTCGCCGCCAAGGCCGTGGCTCTCAAGCAGGCGCTCGAGCCGTCGTACCAGCTGTACGCGCAGCAGGTCATCGACAACGCGCGGGCGCTCGCCGAGGGTCTCACCAACGAAGGCATCCGCATCGTCACCGGCGGCACGGACACGCACCTGATGCTCGCTGACCTGCGGCCGATCGGCGTCACGGGCAAGGACGCCGAGCAGCGCTGCGGGCTCGCCCGCATCGTGCTCAACAAGAACGCCATCCCGTTCGACCCGCAGCCTCCTGCGATCGCATCCGGCGTCCGCGTCGGGACGCCGTGCGTCACGACCCAGGGCATGACCGAGGTCGAGATGAAAGATGTTGCCAACCTGATCGCCACCGCGGTGCGGGACGAGTCGGCGGCGGGCGAAGTCGGTCAGCGCGTCGCCTCACTTGTGTCAGCGCATCCGGCCTACCCTCGCGCCTAAGGAGTAGCCAGCCGGGGGCTGTTGGAGGGAGTCGAAATGCGCGAATACGCAGTCGTCTTCCTTGTCGCGGCCGCCGCGACCTATCTGCTCACCCCTCTCGTCCGGCGCTTGGCCGTTCGAATCGGCGCCATGACCCAGCCGCGCGACCGCGACGTACATGCGATCCCGACGCCGCGCCTGGGCGGACTCGCGATCTACCTCGGCGTCGCTGTCGCCATGGTCGTGGCGCAAAACCTGCCGGCGCTGCGGGCGGGGCTGACCGACAGCCCCGAGATCAAGGCCGTGCTCATCGGTGGCGGGGTGATCACCCTGCTCGGGATGGCCGACGACATCTGGGGCCTCGACGCGCTCACCAAACTGACCGGGCAGGTCTTCGCAACCGGCCTGATGGTGCTCTTCGGCGTCGTCCTGACGATCGTCATCCTGCCGTGGGGCGAGAAGCTGGTCCTCGGTCCGGAAGCGGTGCCGCTGACGATCATCCTGGCCGTCACGATGGTCAATTCGATCAACTTCATCGACGGTCTGGACGGACTGGCGGCCGGCGTCGTCGCGATCGCCGCGGTGGCGTTCTTTGCGTACAGCTACGAGTTCGCGCGGCAACAAGGGACGATCGCGGCCGAGCCGGCCTCGCTGATCAGCGCAATCCTCGCCGGCGTCTGCATCGGGTTCCTCCCGCACAACTTCAATCCGGCGCGCATCTTCATGGGCGACTCGGGGTCGATGCTGCTCGGGTTGATGCTGGCTGCTGCTACGACGTCGGGCACCGGCAAACCCAACCTCTACCAGGCGTCGTCCTCCGAACTCGCCGCGCTGTTCTTCCCGTTGCTCATCCCGGTGCTGGTCCTGGCGGTCCCGTTCGTTGACCTGCTGATGGCGATCGGGCGCCGCGCGCTGGCCCGCAAGCCGCTGTTCGCGCCGGACAAACAGCACCTGCACCACCGATTGCTCGAGATCGGCCACTCGCACCGGCGGGCCGTGCTGATCCTCTACCTCTGGTCGGCACTGGCCGCCTTCGGCGGCGTGGCCGTGTCGTTCACCCGGCCGAAGCTGGTCGGCGTCGTGGTCGGCTCCATCGCGATTCTGGCGCTGCTGATGAGCCATTTCCCGAGGCTGCGGGCTCGCTCCCACCACTGACCCGCCGGCGTACGCCGTCCCGTCGTGACGGCTTTCGAGGGCCGCCTCGTTGCCGGCAGATCGCGGCGAGTCG
This sequence comes from Mycobacteriales bacterium, assembly GCA_039922195.1. Lineage (GTDB taxonomy): Bacteria > Actinomycetota > Actinomycetes > BP-191 > BP-191 > JBDTYE01. Next base: position 4,529 of record JBDSAK010000210.1, on the reverse strand, counting down.
CGGCGGTACCGGTTCCACTCTCGACAGCGCTCGTGAAATTTTTCACAAGTTTGCCGGCAACGCCGCCATTAGCCTTGTGACCTGCGGAAATGCGTTTCGCGGTGTTTTGACCACGGTTCGCTCCGGCTGTTAGCCTGCGCCAACCATGACAGCCACGCACCGCTCCGAGTGGAGCGACCTCAGTTCTGCATGGACTGCGGTGACCGAGTTCACGGCGGCGGTGGCGATCTACGGCGTGCTCGGCTGGTTCGCCGACAAATGGCTGCACACCGGCCACGTGCTGTTCTTCGCCGGGTTGCTGCTCGGGATGGCGCTCGGGATCTACATCATGGTGAAGAGATCCGATCAGAGCGAGAACCAGCGCCTGGCCGCGAAGCAGGCTGCCCGTGACCGGCAATAGCGCGCCCGAACTGCTGCTCGACCGCCGGCTGATTCGCGGCGCCGTGTGGTGCCTTCCCCTGTGCGGCGTGCCCGCCGTCGCCATCGCCGCATCGACCTCGGGTCTGGCCGGCGCCGTGGGCGCGATCTGGGGTGTCGCGTGTGTCGCGCTCAACGGCGCGGCCGCTGCGTGGGTCTCGGCAAGCGGCGGAAGTACGCCGCGCGGCATCGCAATAGGTAGGGTGCTCATCGCGCTGCCATTGCGTCTCGTGCTTCTCGGGGCGGCCATCGCAGTCGGCGTACTGCTACTGGATCTGCCGTCGTACCCCGTGGTGCTGTCGGTCTGCGGCGCTGAACTTTTTTTGATGATCGCGCAGAGCTGGTTGGTGCTGCGTACCCCGACGTTCGTCGGCCCACTGAGTTGAAGGGTGTAGCTGCATGATCGTTGCGGAGGGCGTGCCCAGCCTCGGCGAACTGTTCAACTTCAGGACCGGCCTCTGGGGCATTCCCGGATTCAGCTATTCGGTGCTGTCGATGCTGATTGCGTTCGTGGTGGTCTCGGCGTTCATGCTGACGGTGTTCCGCAGCCCAGCGACCGTTCCCAGTCGCTACCAACTGGTGGGCGAGTCGGTCATCGGTTTCGTCCGCAAGGACATCGCCGAGCAGGTCATCGGGCACGAGGGCGAACGCTTCGTCCCCTATCTGACGACGCTGTTCCTGCTGATCTTCTCGTTCAACATCATGGAGATCATTCCCGGCGTCTCCTTCCCGGCGACCTCCAAGATCGCCGTTCCGCTCTTCCTCGCGGTGGTCACCTACCTGGTCTTCAACTACCAGGGCCTGCGGGCCCAAGGCGTCGGCCACTACTTCAAGAACATCGCGTTCCCGCCCGGCGTACCGCTGGTGATGTACATCCTTCTCACGCCCATCGAGATCCTCTCGATCCTCGTCATCCGGCCGATCACGCTCACGCTGCGTCTCACGTTCAACATGCTCGCCGGCCACCTGATTCTCAGCCTGGTTGCCGTCCTGTGTGCCGGGCTGTGGTCGGCCAGCTTCAAGGCCGCACTACTGCCCTTCACGATCCTGATCGGTACGGCGCTCACCGGCTTCGAACTGTTCGTGGCTTTTTTGCAGGCATTCATCTTCACGATCCTGACGGCGCTGTATATCGGCGGCGCTGTCACTCCCGAGCACTAGGCCAGCCCGGCACCACGCACCAAGGCACCAAGCACCGGATAAAGGCACCGCAACTTCGCACCGCCGCTGTGGCGGTGCCGACGGACGAAAGAGAGACATACACCATGGACTTCGTCAACCTCGCTCAGGAGGCGACGACCAACCCGAACCAGGTGATCGGTCGCGGTCTCGTCTACGGCCTCGCCGCGATCGGCCCTGGCATCGGCATCGGCTACCTCGTCGGCCAGACCATCACGGCCGTCGCCCGCCAGCCGGAAGCGGCCGGCACGCTGCGCACGATGATGTTCGTCGGCATCGGCCTCGTCGAGGCGCTGGCGATCTTCGGACTCGCGCTCGCGTTCATCATCAAGTAGTACGCCGCGACTTCGACAGACAAGGAACTCCCGTGCTCAACGCCCTCGTAGTCGCCGCGGCCGAAGGGGAAGACCCTTTCAGCCCGGTCAAGCCGCACTGGAACGAGCTCGCCTGGTCGGCGGTCTTCTTCTTCGTCCTGCTTGCCATCCTCTACAGGGTGGCCTGGCCGAAACTGCAGGCGGCGCTGGCCGCTCGGCAGGCGGCCATCGCCGGCAACATCGAGGAAGCCGAGTCGATCAAGGCCCAGGCTGACGGAGTGCTGGCCGAATACCGTGCGAAGCTCGCCGACGCGCAGACCGAGGCGCAGCGCATCATCGAAGAGGGCCGCCGTACCGGCGAGCAAGTCGTCGCGGACGCCCGGCAGCGGGCCGACACCGAGGCGCAGCAACTCGTCACCCGGGCGCAGGCCGACATCGCGGCCGAACGTGACCGCGCCATCACGGCGTTGCGGTCCGAGCTCGCGAGTCTGTCGATCGAGCTGGCGAGCCGGGTCGTGGGCAAGTCCCTCGACACTCCGGCGCAGCGGGCGCTGATCGACTCCTACATCGACGAGCTCGCGACGAGCGCGCGGTAGTGGGCGTGCGACCATGACCGATGCATCGATCGACGGGTACGCCGCCGCTCTGTTCGAAGTCGCCCGCGCCGAAAAGGTGCTAGGCCGGGTCAAGGACGAGTTGTTCCGCTTCAGCCGCGCCGTCGACGCGGCCCCGGAGCTGCGCAGCGCGCTGACCGATCCCGCGGCGAGCGCCGACGCGAAGGAAGCGCTCGTCGTTCGGCTGCTCGAGGGCCGCGCGCACCCGGTGACGGTGCAACTGGTCAACCTCGTCGTGGGCGCCGGCAAGGCGCGCGAGCTGACCCGGATCGTCGACGCGTTCGTCCAGCGCGCGACCATGGCCGGTGAGGCCGCCGTTGCCGAGGTACGCGTCGCGGAGGCGATGACCGAGGAGCAGCGGACCAAGCTCGCGGCCGTGCTGACCCAGCTCAAAGGCCGCCCGGTCGACGTGAAGGTCATCATCGACGCCACGGTCCTCGGCGGCGCCGTGACGACGATCGGCGACGAGGTCTACGACGGCACTGTCCGCCGCCGGCTCGAGACGCTGCGCGCGAACCTGACCGCCGGCTAGACCAGCACTGTGCCGATTCCCGTTTCGACGCGTTGGAGAAATAGATGACAGAGCTCAGCATCAGCCCGGAGGAGATCTCCGCGGCGTTGCGTCAGGCGGTGAGCGACTTCACCCCGACACTCCAGCGCGAGGAGGTCGGGCGCGTCCTCGAAGCCGGTGACGGCATCGCGCGCATCTCCGGCCTGCCGCAGTGCATGGCGAACGAGATCCTCGAGATCCACACCAGCGAGGGCACCGTCCAGGCGCTGGCACTCAACCTCGAAGAGGACCAGATCGGCGCCGTCGTCCTCGGCGACTCGGCCATCGTCGAGGAAGGCGCTCAGGTCAAGCTGACCGGCCGCATCCTGGCGATCCCCGTCGGCGACGCCATGCTCGGCCGCGTCATCGACCCGCTCGGCAACGCGATCGACGGCAAGGGCCCGATCGCGAGCACCGAGATGCGCCGGCTCGAAGTGCAGGCCGCCTCCGTCGTCCAGCGGCAGCCCGTCAAGGAGCCGCTGCTCACCGGTGTCAAGGCGATCGACGCGATCACACCCGTCGGCCGCGGTCAGCGCCAGCTGATCATCGGCGACCGGCAGACCGGCAAGACGGCCATTGCGATCGACGCGATCATCAACCAGCGCCGTTTCTGGGGGACCGATAAGGAAGTCCGCTGCATCTACGTCGCCATCGGACAGAAGGCGTCGACGGTCGCCGAGATCGTCGCGACGCTGACCGAGGCCGGTGCGATGGACTACACCGTCGTCGTCAGCGCCGCAGCGTCCTCGCCGGCCCCCTTCCAGTACCTGGCGCCGTACTCCGGGGCGGCCGTCGGTGCGCACTGGATGTACGAGGGCAAAGCCGCACTCATCGTGTACGACGACCTGTCCAAGCAGGCGGTGGCCTACCGGACGCTGTCGCTGCTGCTGCGCCGGCCGCCGGGCCGCGAGGCCTACCCGGGCGACGTCTTCTACCTGCACTCCCGCCTGCTCGAGCGGGCTGCCAAGCTCTCCGACGAGCTCGGCGGCGGTTCGCTGACCGCGCTGCCGCTGATCGAGACCCGCGGTGGTGACGTCTCGGCGTACATCCCTACCAATGTCATCTCGATCACCGACGGCCAGATCTTCCTGGAGACCGACCTGTTCTTCCAGGGTGTCCGCCCGGCCATCAACGTCGGCATCTCGGTGTCCCGGGTCGGCGGCAACGCGCAGACCAAGGCGATGAAGAAGGTCGCCGGCACGCTGCGTCTCGACCTCGCGCAGTTCCGCGAGCTGGAAGCGTTCGCCGCGTTCGGCTCCGACCTGGACAAGGCGTCGCCCCCTGCGCTTCCGGAAGAGTTGGGGCGCGGCGCGGTGCGATGCACCGGCGCAGGCGCGATGCGGTGGCTCGTCCCCACGTGTGCGCCGTTCAGTGGCAACGGCGCGGCCGACGGCGAGACGCTGGCGAGCGGGAGCGGTGCGCGCGTGGTGGTCGCCATGTTTGGAGTGCTCGCCT
>JBDSAK010000209.1:0-5332 GCA_039922195.1 Mycobacteriales bacterium | reverse complement strand
TGCTCGAAGGACACGCGAGCCGGTTCGAGCAACAGTTCGCCTGCGGCGGCCAGGCCGCCGCCGACGATGAAGACGCCCGGGTCGAGGACCGCGGCGATGTTGGCCAACCCGAGTCCGAGCCACCGGGAGATCTCGGCGAGCAACTCGAGCGACAACGCCTCGCCCGCCTTGGCCGCTTCGCTGACCATCGATCCGGTGATGGCGTCGACGGAACCCCCGGCCAGCTCGAGCAGGTCCTTGCCGGCCTGCGGGGATTCGGTCACCCGCGCTTGCGCCGCGCGGGTGAGCGCGGTGCCGCTGCAGTAGCGCTCCCAGCAACCGCGGTTACCGCAGCCGCAGAGGATGCCGCCCTGCACCATGGTCATGTGGCCCGGCTCGCCGGCCACGCCCCAGTTGCCGCGGTACAGCTTGCCGTCCATCACGAACGCGCCGCCGATGCCGGTGCCGAGCGTGACCAGCGAGATGTGCCCCTGACCGCGGCCGGCCCCGAACTTGGCCTCGGCCCAGCCCGCGGCGTTGGCGTCGTTCTCGATGACGACGGGCAGGTTGACCCGCTCGGCGATGCGGTCGCGAAGCGGCTCGTCGCGCCAGGCCAGGTTGGGCGAGAACATCACCGTCGACCGCGTGGTGTCGATGAAGCCCGCGGCTCCGACCCCGACGGCGACGGCGTCGTACTCCTTGCACAGCTCGTGTACGACGTCGACGATCACGTCCGCGGTCTGCGCCGGGCTCTGGCTCGGAGTCGGGCGGCGCAGCTCGAAGACGACCTTGCCTTCGTCGTCGACCACGCCGGCGGCGACTTTGGTGCCCCCCACGTCCACACCAATGGCAAGCCCCACGAAGGTACCTTTCAGTTCACAGTGATGTGCTGGACCACGATCGCACTCGGTTCGGCGGGCTCTTCGGCGGGGCTGCTGCTGGTGTCCGCACCGGGCTCGGACCAGGCGCGCAACGCGAGCAACACCGAGCCTGCGGCGTCGACGAGATGTTCGACGATATCGGGCCGAGCGGCGCGCGCCGCGGCGATCACGCGGCACAGCGGGCATATCTCACACGACGATTCGTGGTTTTGGTGCGATTGCTCCGAGTTTGCGAACAGGTCCCGGACCACGCCGACCCCGCGGTTGCCTTCGGATCCGGCGCTGGCCCCGGATGTCGCACTGCTCTCGGCGGCTGTGCGCAGCCAGCGTTCGAGCGCCCCGAGCAGCTTCGCCGCCTCGTCCGAGACGCCTGAGCGCTGCGTCACGAGCGCAACCATTGCGCGGGGTCGGGGACGAAGCTGACCGACAGCCGCCCGCCGGCGAGGGCTGCCTCGGTCACGATGCAGCGACGCAAGGCGCTCGGCAACGTCAACACGCGTCGCTGTCCCTACACGGTCACCACCAGTTCGTCGCCGCGTCGGATGACGTCGATCTCGTCGCGCGCCGCGAACGGCAGCGCGAGCGAGAGTACGTAGCCTGCCGCCACCTGGTCCACTTGGACCGGCGGCGAGTCCGGCGACACGGCGACAGGATCGTCGTCGCGGTAGATCGTCGCCCCCAGCTCACGGAGGGTATCGACGCCCAACGGCTCCGACCTGAGGCGCTCGATGAGCCTGACCGAGCGTGGCGCGAAGGCTTCCGCGACCCGCGCCAGGTGCTGGTGCCCGCCCAGGTCGTCACCGGGGTCCGGCGCGGCGATGCGGTTGACGAGGACGCCGTCGACGGCGTACTCGTGCAGCGTCAGCGCGGTGATGGCCCGGCGCGCGTCGGCCGTGGCGACCGTCTCCGGCGTAAGCACCAGGCGCACCGACGTCGTCGTGGCGTCGGTCAGCAGGTCGATGACTGCGACGAGTTGTGCATGTAATCGGACGATCGCCTCGAACAGCCTCGCGCCCGGTGGACGCTCTGGTGCAGCGGGCCGCTCCGGCGGAGCGATCGTTGCGCGTCCCTTCGGTGGCAGAGGCACCAGACGCTGCAGGTACGACGACACCAGGGTCGGCAGCGCCAGCAGACGCACCGCCTCCGCGGTCGCGCCGCAGTCGACGACGATCGCGTCCCAGCGCCCGGACGACGCCTGGCTGCGCACCTCGAAGAGCAGCAGCAGTTGCTCTACTCCCGGCAGGACGTCGAGCTCGGCGTCGTCGGCCTGACGGGCAACCCCCGGTGCGAGCAGGCCGTGCAGTGCGCGCTGCACCTCGACCCAGGCGCCGGCTGACCCGCCCCGAGTGTCGATCCCGGCGGCGTACAGACCGCCGGCAATCTCAGCCGGACTCGGGCCGATAGCCACCCGGCAGATGTCGGAGAGCGCGCCGCTGGCGGTCGAGAGCAGCAGGGTCTTGTGGCCGGACACCGCGATGTGCGCGGCGGTTGCCGCGGCGCACGTCGTGGTACCTGCGCCGCCCTTGCCGGTGAACAGCAGGACACGCATCAGCGCTCTCCCCTGACGGTCACGTCTTCTCTACGCGCCGCTTCAACTCGGTCAGGGCCGTGTCCATGATGACCTTCTCGACCTTTCGCCGCAGCATGCCCAACATCGGCACACCCATATCGACGGCGAGGGAGTAGACGACCTCACTCGCGTTGTCGGTCATCCGGATGTCATAGCTGCCGTCGTTCTTCTTGAGAGTGCCGGACACCAGCGTCCACTTGACCTTGGCGTGGTCCACGTCGAGGTGCCAGTCGTAGCGAAGGGTGTAGTCGGCTTTCACAACACCCGCGTCGATGACGAAGTGCACGTCCTCGGGCTTGCCGTCGTCGCCGCGCGACACGACATCAGCGGACTTGATGTAGCCACTCCAATCGGCGTACGTCGAGAAGTCGGCAATGACGTCGACGATCTCGCCGGGTGTGGCGTTGATGCCGATCGTGGCGGATGCCTGGTCGACCACCTGTCGCACCTCCTGGCCCGCGTGCTTGTGGCCGCGACCCTACCCTGGGTCAATGCAGGGAGATCACCACTCGAGGACGTACGGCGTCCCGGTGGCCCGGAAGTGGCCGACGTTGTGGCACTCGGTCCGGCCGATCACCGCCCGCGCGCTCCGCGGTTGGTGCACATGCCCGAACAGTGCCAGCTGCGGCTGGGTGCGTTCGATCAGCGCCAGCAAGGCCACGCTGCCCCGCTCCTCGCGGTGCGCGACGACGTCATAGGTCAGGTCGGGCAGGGCGGGCGGGATGTGCGTGCAGACGACGTCCACCGTTCCGAGCGCGTCGAGTTTCGCGGCGTAGACGTCGTCCGGCAGCTCGGTCGGTGTCCGCATCGGCGTCTGCAGCCCGCCCCCGGCAAACCCGAAGATCCGGCCGCCGAGTTCCACGGTCTCCCCGTCGAGGACCGTGAGCCCGTCGCGAGCGAACTCGGGATAGAGGTGCGGCAGGTCAACGTTGCCGTAGGTGAGATAGGTCGGCACCGGGAACGCGGCGAACAGGACCGCGTACTGCCGGCGTACCGCCTCGTCGATCACCGCTTGCCGGTCGCCCACGACGCCGTCCCACAGGGAGCGGGAGAAGAGCCTGGCGTCGTCGTACCGCTGCTCCGTTCGCAGGCCGACCAGCTGCTCGACGGCCGCCGTCCCGAACAGGTCGGCCATGATGCCCGAGTAGTCGGTGTAGTCGATGAAGTGAATGAGGTCGCCCAGGCAGATGAGCGCATCGGCGCCGTCCCCGGCCCGCGCGAGTGCATCGGCGGCGCCATGGACATCCGAGACGACGTGGACCCGCATCGGCCGAGCATACGGATGGAGTGCCGACCGGCTACGGCGCGGGGGTCGGGCTTTCCAGCAGGTTCGCGCCGGGGACAAAGCCGAGCTCCGCCGGTGGCGCGCTGACCGCACCCTCCGCCGGTGGGGGGCTGACCGCACCCGCCGCCGGTACGCCGGTCTGCCCGGGTAGTTGACCGACGACCGACGGCGTCGGGCCCAGCCGCGTCGACGACACGGGCGGCTCGGGGAGCACTTCCGGCTGATCTGTTGAGGGGGCCTTGCTCGTGAGGAACGTGACGAGCGCCACGAGGGCAAGGAACGCCACGGCTGCGCCGATGGCGTACGCCATCATCTTCTTGCGGTCGATGACCGGAACGTCGGTGCGCAGTGCGGCGCCGAACGGCGCGAGGCAGACCGAGCACGTCGCCCGCTCGAACCCGTTCAGTTCGCCGCACCCCGTGCACGGCCAGCCGACAGGTTTGGCGGGTGGTTGCGTGACCGCCGGCGGTCCGAACGCCGCTGCCGGCGGGGCCGGAGCATCGCCGCCGTAGACCGCAGCAAGGACATGTTCGTACGGCGCATGGAGGGCGTCTGCCGGCGCCGGGGCCGAGTGGTACGGCGGCGGTGCGCTCGGGCGCGGATACGGCGCTCGCGCCACGGGCGGCGGGGGCGGTCGCACGTCGGCGTAGCAGAGGGTGCACCAGTCCGAACCGGGGCGCACGGCAGCCGCGCACGACGGGCAGCGATCCAGTCCCATGCTCAACCTCCCGATGGGGTATCGGCAGATGGGCCCGTCTTCTTCACCCATCTGGCCTAATTTCTGGCGCGGCGCACCTGGCAGCGAGTTTCGGGCTCGGAAGATCGCGAGGGTCGACCGCGTTGCGCAGGTGGCGGTTGCCGCCGCTGCCCGTCGATGTCACCGTGAGGCCATGATGTCCACCACGCTCGCAGAGCTCGAGGAACGCCGCGCGCTCGCGTTGCGCGCCGGCGACGAGCTCGAGGGTGCGACGCCGCAGGACATCCTCGCCTGGGCGCTCGGCGAGTTTCATCCCAAGCTGTGCATCGCGTCCTCGATGGGCGACGCGGTGCTGATCGACATGGCGTCGAAGATCCAGACCGGCGTACCGGTCGTGTTCCTCGACACCGGCTATCACTTCGCGGAGACCATCGGCACCCGCGACGCTGTCGCGACGGTGTACCCCGTGAATGTCGTGACCGTCCTGCCCCTCGCGACGGTCGTCGAACAAGACGCCGAGCATGGCGTCCGCCTCCACGAGCGCAACCCCAACCTCTGCTGCGCCCTGCGCAAGGTGGAGCCGCTCGCTCGCGGGCTGGCGCCGTACGACGCCTGGGCCTCCGGCATCAGGCGCGACGAAGCGCTCACCCGCACCGAGATCCGCGTCGTCGACTGGGACGAAAAGCGCTCCATGGTCAAGGTCAACCCGCTCGCGGCATGGACCCAGGACCAGGTCGACGCCTACATCGGGGACCACGGGGTGCTGGTCAACCCGCTGGTGTACGACGGCTATCCGTCGATCGGCTGTGCGCCCTGCACGCTACGCGTCGCGCCGGGGGCCGACGCCCGCAGCGGCCGCTGGGCGGGCACCGGCAAGACCGAATGCGGCCTGCACGTCTGATCAGGCCGGCGACCGCGCC
>JBDSAK010000208.1:0-3476 GCA_039922195.1 Mycobacteriales bacterium | reverse complement strand
GCCTCACCCCCTCTGTACGTTCGCCGCCGGTGTCATTCGCGGCCGATGTACGACGCGGCCACCCCTGCCCGTCGCCCGGGGTTCATCCGGCGCTCACCTTCACGTCCTGGCGCGGCTACCCGGGTTTGTCAGATTGGGACGCCGATCGATCGACGTCTTGCGCGCCCGCGCTGGAAGCCTGCCTGGAAACGGATATGCCCAACGATGAAGCCTCCGCTCGATCGCCCCGCCCGTACCGCGATGCGGGGCCTCGCAGCCGCCGTGCTCCTCGCGGGCGTTTCCACCGCTCCAGCGCTCGCCCAGAGCAAGCCCGCGCCCGCTCCGTCGAAGGCGGCCGATCCCACAGCCCCGTCCCCTGCTACCGGCAAACGGGAGCTGGTCACCTTCGGCGTGCAGCCTGCGAGCGCGGCGAAGGAGAAGGGCAAGCTCGAGCCGGACACCCGTCCACTGTTCTCGTACGGGGTCACCCCGAGCGGCCTGCTCAACGACCATGTCGCGTTCCGCAACTACAGCTCCCAGCCGATCACCGTTCGCATCTATGCCACGGACTCGAAGCCATCCACGAATGGCGACTTCACCCTGCTCGACAGCGGGCAGAAACCGGTCGACGTGGGCTCCTGGGTCACCCTCGTCGGTGTGCCCCAAGGTGTCATCGAGGTGCCTGCGGAGTCGTACAAGATTGTCCCTCTGCGACTCAAGGTGCCGCGTGACGCGCAGCCGGGCGACCACACCGGTGCGGTCATGGCGTCATACGACACGGTGGGTAAGAACAAGGAAGGCGCGATCGTTCGACTCGAGCAACGGGTGGGGTCGAGGCTGCGAGTACGGGTGAGCGGACCCCTGCGTCCGAAGCTCCTCGTGGAGCCGTTGACCGCGCGGTACGAAAGGCCTGGGAACCCGGTCGGCAAGGGCAGGGTGCACATCACGTACAAGGTGACCAACGTCGGAAACGTCCGGCTGAGCGGCCGGCAGTCCGTCCGGGTGAAGGGCTGGTTCGGAGCAGGCGCGTCGGCTCACGGGCTGCAGGATCTTCCCGAACTCCTGCCCGGCAGTTCCTTCGATGTCAGCACGGTCGTTCCGATGGCCGGTGTCGGGCGCCTGTCGGTGACCGCGGAAGTCGTGCCGGTCACGCCGCCGGGCGATGACAACCCGGCGCCGCCGACGACGAGCAAGACGGTGAAGCTCTGGGCGCTCACCTGGATCTGGCTGCTTGCCCTGCTGATCGTGTCGGCGCTCATCTGGTTGCGCTGGAAGCGAGGCCGCACCGTCGAGCGGGCCATGACCGGAACCCCGGGTGTCCCGCGCATCGCCCCGACCCCGAAGGCGGCCAACGCCGGCAGGGCGGGGGAAGCACGATGACCACCCTCATCCGCCGGGCAGTGCCGTCGGGCCTAGTAGCGCTACTGCTGGCTCTGCAGTTGTCTGCGCCGTCAGTTGCGCATGCCGATGTCATCGGCACGGTGTCGTTCTTTCCGGTGGCCGGCCTCGATGTCCAACCCATGTCTGCCTTCACCTCGGCGCCTTGCCCGTCGGGCACACACCTGGTCGGCAAGGTGTTCGGCAAGGGGTTCCCACCAGCAGGCCTCAATGTCGTCAGCAACAGCCCGGTCGGCATCTACACCAAGGGCAGCAACGGGGGGCTGGAGGTGCCGTTCTCCAGCACCATGCGTACGTTCGCCGACAGCCAAGGCTCCGATACCAAGCTCGCCGGGACGTACGAGGTCGTTGTCTCCTGCAAGATGAAGGCAGGACAACAAAGCCTGGCGGACTTCAAGGGATCACTGACCTTTACGTCGCCGACGACGTACACCTCGGGCGACGGCAAGACGCCGGCAGCCGTGCGGCTGCTGGAAGCAACGGGCGACCCCACCGAGCTCGCGTACGCCGCGCCGGCGCAGGAGGTGGCGGCCTCGGCGCCAGCGGCGACCTCCGCGTCCGGGACGAACGGCCGGCCCGGATCGCAGGTCGTCCTCGTGGTCGGCGTAGTGGTGGCGGTCGCCGTCCTGTCGTTCGTCCTGGGACGCCGACGCGCTCCTCGGGTGACCCCGGGCGTCTCTCGGTAAGCAGCCGTTCATCTGGCGCTCACTCTCGAGACAGGGGCTGGCCGCGCCCGGCAGCCACAGTGGCAGTTGGGTTGCCGCGCGGCGGCCCTCCATAAGGCAGAAAGCGAGCAGAGCATGCGCCGGCCTGGCCGACGAACGGGGGCGGCGACGGCAGCCGCAGCGGTGGCAGCGGTCATCACCCTGGCTCTCTCGACGCCGGCGCAGGCAGCCACCGACGATCTCACTCTCATCCCGAGCCGTGGCAACAACCTGAACGTCGCAGAGCTCCAGACGCCCCGTGCCTGCTCGGGTGCCTCCACCTACGTGCAGTCGCGGCTCGAGGGGCCCGGCTTTGCGGACTCGGCGCCCGATCCTGCCGCGCAGGGCTACGGCTACAACATCTCCGGCAACAGCGCGATTACGGCGTACGAGACCACCGCCGGCGGTGGTTTGCGAATTCCGCTGCTGCTGACGTTCCAGGCGGCCGCTGACAACCAGGTTCCGCCGACGCCGCTCCGAGGCATTCACACGATCACGACGCGGTGCAAGAACGTGTCGCCGAGCAGCCCGATCTACGACACGTTCGTCGTCAGAATCAACTTCACCAGTCCCACGGAATACGCCGTCGTAGGAGACGCCGCCGCCGCCGCGCCCAGCATGTCGGGCTCCGAGGTTCCACCCGCGCCGACGAGCGCAGCTCCATCGCGCCTGCCACTGGTGACGCCGTCGCCGACCACGGGTTCCCCAGCGCCGACCGAGCCGGCGTCGGCCGCGAATGCGATGAGCGGCGGTTCCGAGGCCCAGGCATCCGTGCCGCCTGACGCGCATTCGGCATCGTCCGCTTCGCCCCCGAGAGCCGGACAGACGCGTCGCAGCGCAGGTTCGCCCGGGTCGTTGCCCTGGACCGGGGCCGACGTGTCCGTCCTTGTCGGGTACGGCGTCGTGCTCATCGGTCTGGGGATCGCCGCGATCACGTTTGCCCGCAGACGCGGGTTCTCGTCGTTCGGTAAGGGCCCATGAGCCGCAACTCGCACTCACCGGTGCGTTCAACGACGGGGATTCAGCCATGAGGGCCAGCGGAATTCACAGGCTATGTGCGTTGGGAGCAACACTGGCGTTCACCTGCGGCGGGCTCGTCGCAGGAGCGTCGAGTGCGCACGCCGTCGACCTGCCGATGACGATTGACCCGGCTTCCGGCACGAACTTCACCGGCGCATCGGTCAACACGCCGCAGCCGTGCTCTGCTCCCGCCACTCACATTCAGGTCCGAGTGGTCGGTAGCGGCTTCGGCAACTCCGCGTTCGACCCAGCCACTCAGGGCGCGGGCTACAACATGACGAGCAACGCGCCGCTGTCCTCCTACGCGGACAACCCACTCGGGGGGAAGCTCGTCCCGCTCGGTCTCAACTTCCAGGCCGCTGCCGACAACCAGGT